>JAUZRV010000258.1 GCA_030950105.1 Rhodobacterales bacterium
TGAGGGCGGAGTCTGCCTGAAATCAGGGGAGCGGGGTAAAACAGTCGCGAAAGCGGCCGCAAAACGGCTGGTGCCGTGAACTCGAGCGGCAATCGACAACTTCCGCATGCCGAAAGCCATGTTGTTCAGAGTTTCCTTAAGCAACGTTTTTCGGGTTTCACGAGGGGAGATGTGTCGATATAGGGGGGCGGGTTTGATCCAAAACAGAAAGAGACCAGCATGGCAAATGTCGTCGTCGTCGGTGCCCAATGGGGTGACGAAGGTAAAGGAAAAATCGTTGATTGGTTGTCGGAACGCGCCGATGTGATTGCACGGTTTCAGGGCGGGCATAATGCCGGTCATACGCTGGTGATTGATGGCGAGGTTTTTAAATTGGCGGCGCTGCCGTCTGGCGTTGTGCGTGGCGGCAAATTGTCGGTGATTGGCAATGGTGTGGTTCTGGACCCGTGGCATTTGTTGGGCGAGATTGATGAAATTCGCGCGCAGGGTGTCGAGATCAATCCGGAAAATTTGATGATTGCGGAAAATACGCCGTTGATCCTGCCGATTCATGGTGAATTGGATCGCGCACGGGAAAACCAGAATTCGATTGCCAAGATTGGCACCACGGGGCGCGGGATCGGGCCGGCCTATGAGGATAAAGTCGGGCGTCGGGCGATCCGTGTGGCGGATCTTGCGGATACCAAAACGTTGGAATTGCGCATTGACCGCGCGTTGATGCATCATGATGCGTTGCGCCGCGGGTTGGGCATGGAGCCGGTGGATCGCGACGCGTTATTGGCGAAATTGCAAGAGGTTGCGCCGGAGATTTTGAAATATGCAGCCCCCGTGTGGAAGGTTCTCAACGAGAAGCGCAAAGCCGGCAAGCGGATATTGTTCGAGGGGGCGCAGGGTGCGCTTCTCGATATTGATTTCGGGACCTATCCGTTTGTGACCTCCAGCAATGTGATTGCCGGACAGGCGGCGACGGGTGTGGGGCTTGGGCCGACGGCAATTGATTTTGTGTTAGGCATTGTGAAGGCCTATACCACGCGGGTTGGCGAAGGACCGTTTCCGGCGGAATTGCAGGATGCGGACGGGCAGCGGTTGGGCGAACGGGGCCATGAATTTGGCACCAATACCGGACGGCAGCGCAGATGCGGGTGGTTTGATGCGGTTCTGGTGCGCCAGACCTGTGCCACCAGCGGGGTGTCGGGAATCGCGTTTACCAAACTTGATGTGCTGGACGGCTTCGAGACGTTGAAGATTTGTGTGGCGTATGAGTTGGACGGGAAGCGGTTGGATTATCTGCCGACAGCGGCCGACGAGCAGGCGCGGTGCACGCCGGTATATGAGGAAATGCCCGGTTGGAGCGAGAGCACCGAGGGCGCGCGGTCGTGGGCGGAACTGCCTGCCGAGGCGATCAAATATGTGCGGCGTGTGGAAGAATTGATTGAATGTCCGGTGGCGATACTTTCGACCAGCCCCGAGCGCGAGGATACAATTCTTGTGACCGATCCGTTTGCCGATTGAGGCGACGCGAGTATGATGGTCTTTGAAGGAGATTGAAATATGGGAACGGAAATCTGATGGCGCTATCTTACAAAGCGCGGCGGCGGTGGTCGCTGGTTGTTCTGCTGATCGGGCTGCCGCTTTATATTGTGGTGGCGATAAGTGTGGTTGCGCTGTTTGACCGGCCGCCATTCTTGTTGGAATTGCTGATTTATGTCGGGTTGGGGTTTTTGTGGATGATTCCGCTTAAGTCCGTGTTTCTGGGGATCGGGAAAGCCGATCCGGATGCCGACGAGGAATAGGCGGGAGCCTCCGGCGGGGATATTTTGACGAAAAAGAAACAGGCGGTGCATTTTACGTGCGCCGCCTGTTTTGGTTTCTCGGGTCGATTTTGTGCGCCGCTTTAGCCGGCGTAGCGTTCGTCGGGTTTGTAGTTGATCCGCTCGGAGACGGTAAAGCGGCCGCCTTTGAGTTTCTGGATCTTGCCCTGACGCAGGAGTTGGCCAAACGAGCGCAAACCGTCTTCGCGGGAGAAATCATCTTGTTCGACCTGACGCACTTTGGTCATCAGTTGCGGGCGCGAGAATTTTTCGCGGCCTTCAACAAACGACAGGTAGGCGGCGGCGGCTTCGAGAAGGTCGGGGAGCTTGGTGGCGCCCATGGCTTCGGCGAATTCGGTGAAGTTACCGGCGTCGATTTCGATGGTTTCTTCGGAGCCAATCGCCGCTTCGCTTTGTGCGGCGAGTTCGGCCAAAGAGACCCGGCGCGGGCGCACGGGTTGGCGTGCGGGGGTATCATCGGCGTCGATGCGTTGTTCGGCCACCAGTTTAAGCGGTGCAACACCGGGACCCGCAGGGCGGCGGGCGGCGCGGGCCCCATCATTGGCAACCGGACGGCGCGGGCGCACAACCGAGGCCAGATCATCGCGGTAGGCACCGGAGGTGTCCGGTTTTATCGTGGTGTCATTGCCAGCCGCTTTTTCGGCTTTGGTCGCGGCAACGGCGGCGCGCAGATGTTGAATTGCGCTGCGGCGGGTTCTGCCGGTTGGTTCGTCCAGTTGGCTATTGGTTTCGGCCAAAATCCGCGACAGGTCCTGTTCGTTGTTCTCGGTCAGCTCGGCGTGGTTATTTGAGGTGTCGTCGCTCTCAACGTCGGTGGCTGGTTCTTCTTCGATGTCGTTTTCGGAGATGTTTTCCGGTGTGCTTTCTGCCTGCGTTGGTCCGGTTTCAAGCTCTGCTTCGACCATGGCCAATTCGTTGAGCAACTCGGCCTCGTCTTTGGGCGATAATGTGGATGTATCTTGCGAGACCGGACCTGCATCGGTCGCGCCCTCGACGCTATCTTCAACAAGTTGGCCTTGGTTGATCGCGTCCTCGAAATCGGCGCGCTTTACCTTTAGAACACGGGCCCGCACAGGTGGAACGGGCGCGGCGGGCGGTGCCATGTCTTCCTGAGATTCGGCCAGAGGATCGGCAATATCGCCGGCAATATTTGCGGCGATTTCTGCATTAGACACCGCAGCGGTATCTGTGGCTACTTTTGCGGCCAAGATCGCGTCGTCTTCGGCGCGGGCGGTTTCAAGGCTGGCTGCGATGGTGTCTTCCAGATTGGTATCGGGCAGATTGGTATCGGGCAGATCGTCGGCCAGCACCTGTTCTTGGTGTTCTGTATCGGAATAGATCTCTGTTGCGTCGTCGGCATCTTGACTTAGGCGTTCAAGAATTCCGGACATTTCGCCGTCATCATCGGTTGCCGGAGTTTGATCCGCAACAGTATCATCTTGCGAAGCCACATCATCGGCGGGGATTTCCGCTGTCTCGTGGGCAAGAGCGTCGATTTGATCGTCGGCCTCTAGGGCACTGTCGATCTCGGAAACGGCGTGGTCGAGGAAATTGACGGCGTGTTCGTCTTCGATATAGGTATCATCCGCGGTTTGGTCCGTCGCGTCAGCAGGGGCTTTTGACACCACAGAGCGAATACGTTGCAATTTCGCAGCGACGCTTTCGCTATCGGCAGCGGGAACCGGCGACGCGGTCATGTCTTCGAACGCGTCGTCAATGGCATCATCGTCTAATGCATCACCATTATATACGTGGCCTGCAAGCTCTGTTTTCGTGGCCTCTGTGGTGGATGTTTCTGACACAGAGGACTGATCCACAACGGCTTGCGCGGGAATTTCTTCGGCCACAGAGTTTGCTTCGGCGGGCAGGTGCGAAGGCGCTGTCTGTGTGATGGCGGCGTCTGGTTGCGCCGCTTCGGGGATGGGGTCATGTGCGGCAGCTTTGACCGTTTCATCCGCGTCATCATCCGCAATCAAGGATTGTGGAGCCTCGGAATGGGCGCGCAGGACGATGCTGCCCTGCGATTCGACCGCTTCGACACGGCGCGAAATTTCGCGTTCGGCAATACGTGCGAGCATTTCAGTGTCGGGCACCGGGGGTTCGGCCCCGAAATACCTGTCATCAGAGGCCAAATCGCGGAAATATTCGGCGATGGCCTTCATGGTATCAAATGAATCGTCAAACCCTTCAAGGGTGCACGAAAAGGTCCCGTAGGAGACCGTAAGTATTTTACTTGTATTCACCATATCAATTTACTCGCTTTTGCGGTTGCCTGCTCGACTGTGTTTAGCAACAAGGTCGCGACGAAAGCTGAACGAATCTTTGATATTTACCGTATCATTTTGTGGCGATAATGTGATCTGTTTCTTGAAATAGGGGGAATAGCGGCGGATGGATGCGATTGTTCACGAAATGGAACCGGTAACGTTGGTCGGCGGTGGGCCGTGCGATGACCGCGATATTCGCATGGCGGTGGAAATCGCGCCAATTGTGGTGGCGGCGGATGGCGGGGCAGGGCGGGCGTTGGCCTGTGATCTGATGCCAAAAGCGGTGATTGGCGATCTGGATTCAATTGATCAGGGCACGCGCAGGCGGCTTGGCCGCAGGGTGCACCGGATTGCCGAGCAGGATACCACGGATTTTGACAAGGCGTTGCGCCATATAATTGCACCGTTGGTAATCGGTGTCGGGTTTTCGGGCGGGCGGCTCGATCATCAATTGGCGGTGTTGAACGGGCTTGTCGGCAATCCAGATAAACGGTGCGTTCTGATTGGGGCGCAGGATATTGTGTTTCTGGCGCCATCGGTGTTGGAACTGGATTTGCCGGTGGGCAGCCGGATATCGTTGTTTCCAATGGCCCGGATGCGCGGGACATCGCAGGGGTTGCGCTGGGCGATTGATGGCGTGGATTTTGCACCCGACGGGCGGATTGGCACGTCAAACGAGGTAAGCGGACCAGTGCGCCTGTCATTCGAGGCGGCGACGATGCTGGTTATTCTGCCGGTAGCTGCGTTGGCCGTTGTTGTGGCGCAACTGCGGCGGCCATCCGCGCGATGGTCCGTTCACGCAGAACCGTATAAAGACCCGCGCCCAGAGTGATGGTGATCCCGATTGCAGCAAGGCCATTGGGGAAATCGGCAAAGATCAACCAGCCAAGCAAGGTGGCAAACGGGATTTCAAGGTATTGCATCGGGGCCAGTGTTGCCGACGGGGCATAGCGCAACGACCATGTCATAAGAAGGTGCGCCGCCGTGCCGAGCAATCCAATCGAGGCCAGCAGGAAGATTTCATGAGAGCTTGGCGCGATCATTTGCAGCACGGCAATATCGCTATTGCGGGCAAAGAAGATCACCGGCAGCAGGACCACGGTGGCCATGATGCCGCTAACGGCCTGAAGGCCGATCGGGTCGGTGTCTTTGGCGATTTGACGGGTCACCAGCATGAATACCGAGAAATTAAGCGCGACACCGATAGGGAGCAGAGCGGGCCAGCCGACCTGGGCAAAACTTGGCTGCACCACAAGAAGGGTGCCGATAAAACCGACAATGCAGGCGATCAGGCGGCGCGCGCCGACGACTTCGTTCAGGACATAGCGCCCCAGAACCAGCATGATGAACGGCATTACAAAGGCAATCGCGACCGCATCGGCCAAGGGCAGGTATTTCAGGGCGCTGAACATCATGCCGATGCCAAGGATATGGAGCGCGGTGCGAAACACCGTAAGGTGCAGGACGCGGCCACGCATTTTCCATTGGCGACGGGTCAGGATGACAATGGGAATGAGAACCGCCGCCTGAATGGCAAAGCGCACCAGCAGAAGTTGGCCAAGGGGCACAGATGCGCCCAGCAATTTGGCAACCGCGTCGCCAATGGGCGCTACGATACAAAAGCCGAGCATAAGCAGGACGCCAAGGAGGGGACGATCAGTGGTCATTTTGTAACGCTAAATGGAATGGTTGTATTTGGCAATCACACCTTGAAAAATTTCGTTAACTTTCTACTTTAAGGAGACGTTAATGTGCGGCACTAAGTTCCTTGTATGGTAAAAGTGTGGATTCAATGATTTAAAATCAAGGCGCTAATGTGTTGCGTATTGGCGTCTCTATTTTTCAAATCGTGGTGGTGGCAAAGCTGAATGTCGCCTATCCCGAATTATTCATGAAGCGGCGTAAATCGTTTGGCGGGCGTAGATCAAGCTGTTGAAATGTCGTATGATTTTGGTGTTGAACAAGATCATTCACCTCCAGCAGAAAATCCAGCCCGCCATGAACGACGATACACT
>JAUZRV010000259.1 GCA_030950105.1 Rhodobacterales bacterium
TTCGGCTATCGCAAGGTGCGCTATCGCGGGCTGGCCAAAAACGAGGCGCAGATATTCAGCCTTATGGCGCTCGCCAACCTCTACCTCGCGCGAAGATGCTTGAGGGCGGAATCTGCCTGAAATCAGGGGAGCGGGGTAAAATAGTCGCGAAAGCGGCCACAAAACGGCTGGTGCCGTGAACCCGAGCGGCAATCGACAACTTCCGCATGCCGAAAGCCATGTTGTTCAGAGTTTCCCTAAGATGGTATTTGGGCGAAATGAAGTCCTCGGCGCGTTTGATCCAGCCGCCTTTGCCACCGGCACGTGTGCGCGCATATTTACGGCTTGCCGCACGTCTGTCTGCCAGCCGGAAATAATAATTCCGGCGGGCAATCCCGTAAGCATCCGCAAAATTGGCCGGCGCTTGTCTTGCCGAAATTTCTGCTGCGCGTATGGTTTGCGGCCCAATCGCGCCATCAATACTGATGTCGTGGCCCATTTCACGCAGCAACCGTTGCAGGATTTTCACCGCATTGCCGCCTGCATTTACATACATATCAAATACGCTGGGTTGCAGGGATTTGGGCAACTCGGCAATGCGCGGGCGTTCAAAATAATGCGTGATAAAAACATCCACGGCATCTTCACGGCTCAGCGCGCGCACATCGGCAATATTTACGCGGCCATCGCCGGTCAAATCCAACCCCAGACGGCGCATCGTTCCGATGGTCACGCCAAAATTGGTCGCCCCGCCGGGATCGTCGGGGTCATTTACATAGCCACCTTCACGGGCGACAATTGTCTCTGCTATTTGTCTGACGCTTTGCATCTGAACAGCCTCACTTATCGATCAAAACCGATGTAAGGCTGCTCTGAATTGGTTAACACTTGGCTTAGCTAGCGTCCGGTTCCTGATAATTGCCTTGCGCCTTGAGCGCATCAATCACTTCTTTAGGCATGTAATCCTCGTCATGCTTCGCGAGGATTTCCGAGGCTTCAAACACACCGTCAATCAATCGCCCAGTGCCAACCATGCCTTGTTTTTCCTCAAACAGATCCGGCAACACCCCTTTGAAAGTGACGGGTACCGACGCGCCACCATCGGTGACAACAAAGGAAATCACCTCGCCTTGCCCGCGGATAAGCGTGCCTTCTTCGACCAGGCCACCGATACGGAACACTTCACGCGGGCCGGGTGGTGTTTCAACGACTTGGCTCGGGGAGCGGAAGAAATTAATTCCGTCGCGCATTGAATACCCGATCAATACAGTGGAGATAACCAAGGCCACGGCGGCCATGGCGATCACTTGTATACGGCGTTTTTTCTTAAGGCCCTTCATCACTTTCCCTCGCTGGTCGCGGATCGTTATGGGAAGACAGGCGCCAACATAAGGCCCATCGTCTCTTGTTCACCTAACATCAGATTGGCGTTTTGCAAGGCCTGCCCCGATGATCCTTTGGTCAGGTTGTCCAAGGCGACAACAATCACCGCGCGGCCTTCTATCCGATCGGCAACAACACCGACGTGGCAAAAGTTCGAGCCGCGCACATGGCGGGTGCTTGGATGTTCACCATAGGGCAGCATCTTGATAAACGGCTCACCCTCATAGGCCTCGGCCAAGGTCTTGTAGATCTCAGCCGCTTCACCTTTTACATAAACAGTGGCCAGTATCCCCCTGTTTGCAGGGATTAAAGTTGGCGTGAATTGCACGCGAACCTCGCGCCCCGCCAGCAATGAAAACTCCTGATCAAACTCTCCGAGATGGCGATGGGTGCCCCCCACAGCATAGGAAAAAGCGCCTTCAGACAGCTCGGCATGCAAAAGATTTTCCTTGAGCGACCGACCCGCGCCCGAAACGCCGGTTTTGAGGTCAATAATAATGTCATCAAGATCAATCACCCCCGCTGCGATCAAAGGCCGCAGCGCATATTGCCCGGTCGCCGCGTTACATCCCGTGCCCGCCACAAGACGCGCACCGCGGATTTCGTCACGGTAAAATTCGGTTAATCCGTAAACTGCCTCTTTCTGACACGCGAGCGCATCATGTGTGCCACCATACCATTTGGCGTAAACCTCGGGATCACGCAGGCGAAAATCGGCGCTCAAATCGACAATCTTCAACGTCTTGGGCAGGGCTTTGATAACGCTTTGACTGGTTGCGTGGGGCAATGCACAGAAACAAAGATCAATCTGCGAAAAGTCGATTTCATCAATTTTGACCAGATTGGGCAAATCCAGATGCCGCAGATGCGGAAAGACCTGGTGCATGGGCAATCCGGCCTTGCGGTCCGCCGACAGGGCGGCAATTTCCATTGTCGGATGGGTGGAAATCAGGCGCACAAGTTCGGCACCGGTATAGCCGCTCGCACCGAGAATTGCGATTTTATGGGTCATGTCAGACCTCTCTTTCAATTATTAGATATGCGTATAGGGAAAAACCAATGTGAGTTCAATTCAGCGCAGACCAAAACGATTTCGGATTTCCGGATCAACGGCCATTTTGGCCTTATCGGGCTGTTACGCTGCTTCAAATTCGATTCGTCGTCGCAAAAATTGTGTCGCATGGTCCGACACCTGCCGCACATCGCCCGACGTCAAAAACCGGCTTTCCACTTTTGGGCCTACCAATTTCGGGTGCCGCGCAAGGTAATCCGCGAGGCTCTCGGCGACAAGATCGGCTTGCGAAAACACTTTTACACCGGCCCCGAGGGCTTCCTGAAATGTCGTTTCCATCAACGGATAATGCGTGCAACCAAGAATGGCCGCACCCGGATTGGGCATTTTGCGCAAGAGGGCGGCAACGTGGCTGCGGACAAGTGCTTCGGCCAAGATCAGATCGCCGTCTTCAATCGCGTCCACGACACCGCCGCAGGCCTGAGCTTCGACATCAACGCCAATCGCGCGAAACGCCAACTCGCGCTGGAACGCGCGGCTTGCCACCGACGCGGGTGTAGCGAACAGCGCCACGTGTTTGGCGGCAACTTCTCTGGGTGGGGAATTGTCGCCCCAATCGCGTTCGCTCAACGCTTCTATCAATGGCACAAACACCCCCAAAACCCGTTTACCTTCGGGCAATCCGGCCTCTTGCATCCGACGCAATGCCGCCGCAGACGCGGTGTTGCAGGCCAGTATCACCAAATCACATCCCGCATCCCAAAGTTTGGTTACCGCCGCTTTCGTAAGGTCAAAAACATCGTCGGCGTCGCGCACCCCGTAAGGCGCATTGGCGCTATCGCCGTAATAGATAAAATCCACCTCCGGCAGGCGTTTGGCCACCGCATCAAGCACGGTCAGCCCGCCCAAGCCACTGTCAAAAATACCAACTGCCATGTTTTCGCCCCTTGGTTAACGACACATTCGCCCAACCGGAAATTTGATTTGCCCGGACGGTGATCGGTCCCTTTGGGGAATGCCCAAAATCGCGCGAAATTTCAATGGGGTTTTTCAGGCGGTATAGAGATGTATCCGAATTTTTCAAAAATACCGCAATACATACGGGTCGTTAACATGTTGAAATCTGACGTTGCCCACCACATGGCGTCGCTACCGCCAATTCAGGCGCTGGGTTACCCATCGTATCATTCTTCGTTTTCATATCCGTATTCAAGCGTTTTCAAAGGCTTGGGAGACAGATCATAGGTCGATTTCCGCAAAAAATCCATCAATCCCTTGCTATCGCTTTTAAGAGCATCAAGTTTTTCAGGGGCAATCGGTTCCCCGATCACAACGCCGACTTTGGTATCCACACGTCGTTTGAATTCCTTGATCAACAACCCCTTGCGCAAGGTATTGTGCATATGGCTGGCAAGTTGAAACATCCGGCTGGTGTGACCGTCAAAAAACACCGGCACCACTTTTGCGCCGGTTTTGGTGATTAAACGCGCGGTAAAGGCGCGCCAAAACGGGTCAAGCGGGTGCGAAAACAATTTGGCCGAGGTCGAAACCGTTCCGCCGGGAAAAATCCCGATTGCGCCGCCTTCATTCAGATAGCGCATTGATTCCTTGCGGGTTGCCAGATTGGTTTTTATCGCTTCTTTACTGGCTTCGAAACTTATCGGAAGCACCACACGGTTGATGTCTTCGGCTTTGGTGAACACATTATGGGCCAGAATTTTAAAATCGCCTTTGCGCTGCTTTGACAGGATATACCCCATCATTAGCCCATCCATAATACCGTAGGGATGGTTGGAAATGACCACCACCGGACCCGTCGAGGGGATATTATTGATCGACCCACCGATCACATCAAGGGTCAGGCCGTAGCGTTCGGCCATCACCTCCCAAAAATCGCGCCCCGCGGCGACCTCTTGTTCATATCCGTCGGCGCGTTTGATCAGCCCGATCCGCCCACTGGCGTTTTCCATCGCACGGATCATCATCTTGCCACCGCGCGTTTGCGCACCGTGGGCATAGCTGATTTCGCGGGCGGCGTGGCGCGCTTGGCGTTTCATAAGGGCACTCCGAAAGTTACCGCTCTTTAGTCCCCTCTGGACACGGTGACCAGAGTATCCGGCCAAAATGTGAATATTTACTCTGCGGCTTGCGCCGTTGCGCCACCATCCGACAGGAATACCGCCAATATTTCCTCGCGTCGTTTCGCGGCTTTGGCTTCGTTTTCTATCTTTACCGGCCCGAAACCGCGTATTTTCAACGGCAATTCGGCCAATGCAATGGCGGCCTCTACGGTTTCATTGCTCACTTTTGACAACACCGTTTTCATGTCGCTCTCGTATTGGCGGATCAAAGAGCGCTCCATTTTGCGCTCAACGTTGCGCCCGAACGGGTCAAACCATGTGCCCCGCAGCATCTTCAACCGCGCCAGTATTTTCAAAATTCTGAACATACCCGGCCCGAATTCGCGCTTTTCCGGGCGGCCATTGGCGCCCATTTTTGCCAATATTGGCGGGCTCATGTGATATTTAATCACGAAATCCCCGTCAAATTCCGCTTGCGCCTTGTCACGCGTGCCAAGCAAAAGCCGCGCAACCTCGTATTCGTCCTTATAGGCAAGCAGTTTGTGATAGCCCTTGGCTATGGCCTCTTTGAGCAGCGGATTTTCCGCCTTCTCCACGAGAGTCCGATACCGTTTGGCAAGGCGTTTCCCTTGAAATTCGACCAATTGGTCGGCGCGAAACGCAATCTTTTCCTCAAGCGAGGTGGGAAGTTTGACAACAACGGGATGGGACATCTTATTCGCTTCTTCGGGGTAAAGCGCCGCCCAACGCCCGATTTCAAAGGCCCGCAGATTACGGTCAACCGCCGCGCCGTTCAGTGTAATGGCCTGCACCAGTGCCGCGTGACTTATTGGCAGTAGCCCGCGTTGCCACGCCGCGCCAAAGATCATCATGTTGGAAAAAATCGAATCTCCTAAAACGGCCCGCGACAGATCCGAGGCATCAAACAACACCACATCGTCTTGCAATCGTGCCTGTAGTGCCAATTCCAACCGATCGGTGGGCAGGAAAAATTCGGTATCGCGGGTGAAATCTCCGGTGATGATTTCGTGACTATTGACCACAGCCCCGGTGCGCCCGAGTTTGGTTAATCCGAGGGTTTTCGCCCCCGCCGAAACCACAAGATCGCCGCCAATTAGGGCGTGCGCCTCGCCGGTGGCCACGCGAATAGCGCTTATATCATCGGGGGAATTGGCGATACGGCAATGGATATGCACCGCGCCGCCTTTTTGCGCCAATCCGGCCATTTCCATCATGCCCGCGCCCTTGCCATCAAGTTGCGCAGCTTGCGCAAGCACCGCGCCGATGGTCACCACACCGGTGCCCCCTACCCCGGTGATGACCACATTATGCGTGCCGTCAATCATCGGCAGGTCCGGTTGCGGCAGGTCCGGCAAATCAAGATCAATGGTGGCTTCTTTGCGAACCTTTGCGCCCTCCAACGTGACAAAAGACGGGCAAAACCCGTTAAGACACGAAAAATCCTTGTTGCAGCTCGATTGATCAATCGCCCGCTTGCGCCCCAATTCGGTTTCCTGCGGAACGATGGAAATACAGTTGCTTTGCACCCCGCAATCGCCACACCCCTCGCAAACATCACTGTTGATAAACACCCGCCGATCCGGATCGGGAAACAGCCCGCGTTTGCGCCGCCGCCGCTTTTCCGCCGCGCAGGTCTGCACATAAAGGATCACCGACACACCGGACAATTTTGCAGATTTTTCCTGCACGGTTTGCAATTCGCTGCGTTCGTGTTTTTCAATGCCTTGCGGAAAAGCGGCGAAATCAATGTCTTCCTTTTCGTCATAGACCAGCGAAATATGCTGCACCCCCATGGCGCGCACTTCAGCGGCAATTTGCGCCGCCGATAGACCGCCTTCGTGGGTTTGCCCGCCGGTCATCGCAACCGCATCGTTATAGAGGATTTTATAGGTCATCGTCGTGCCTGCGGCCACGGCGGCGCGAATGGCCTGAATTCCCGAATGGTTATAGGTGCCATCGCCCAAATTCTGGAAAACATGGCCGGTGTTGGAAAACGGGGCCTCGCCAATCCAGTTGGCCCCTTCGCCGCCCATATGGGTATAGCCAAGGGTGCCGCGATCCATCCATTGCACCATATAGTGACACCCGATACCGGCATAGGCGCGACTGCCTTCGGGCAGCTTTGTTGACGAATTATGCGGGCAGCCCGAACAAAAATACGGGATACGGGTGGCAATTTCTTCGGCGTTGTCGGCCCGTTTGGCATCTTCAAGCGCCTCAAGCCCCGCCTTGACCCCCTCGGAGCCACGGCCTTCCTCGATCAAAATTCCGCCAAGTTTTTCGGCTATCATCACCGGATCAAGCGCGCCACGGGTCGGGAACAATTCTTCGCCGTCCTTCATCCAGCCATAGACCCGGCGCCCGCGCCGGTCGTCAAAAATCGCCTCTTTGACTTGCACCTCGATCAATTTGCGTTTTTCTTCAATCACCACAATCAGATCAAGCCCCTCGGCCCAGTCTTTGAACCCTTTCATATCAAGCGGGAAGGTCTGCCCGATTTTATAGGTGGTAATGCCGAGGCGGTCGGCCTCGCCCTCGTCAACACCAAGCAAAGTAAGCGCATGTTGCAAATCAAGCCAGTTTTTACCGGCGGCCACGAGGCCAATTTTTGCACCGCGCTGTCCCCACATGCGTTTGTCCATTTTGTTGGCGTGAGAAAATGCCTCGGCGGCGAACCGTTTGTAATCAATCACCCGCGCCTCTTGGGCGTGGGGCGTATCCAGCAGGCGAATGTTCAAACCGCCTTCGGGCATCGCAAAATCCGGTTCCACCAGTTTGACCCGATCCACGCGCCCATCAACGACCGATGTGACCTCGATCGTGTCTTTCATGGTTTTCAACCCGACCCAAAGCCCGCAAAACCGCGACAGGGCGATGCCATAAAGACCATAGTCGATAATTTCCTGCACACCCGCCGGCGACACCACCGGCATATAGGCATCCACCATGGCCCATTCCGATTGATGCAACACGGTCGAGGATTCACCGGTGTGATCATCGCCCATCGCCATCAAAACCCCGCCATGGCGCGCGGTGCCGGCCATATTGGCGTGGCGCATCACATCCCCCGTGCGATCCACCCCCGGCCCTTTGCCATACCAAAGCCCGAAAACACCGTCGAATTTGCCTTCTCCGCACAACTCGGCCTGTTGTGCGCCCCAAATCGCGGTGGCAGCCAGATCTTCGTTTAATCCGGCCTGAAAAACCACATCGGACGCGGTGAGCACATCTTTGGCCTTGCCCATCTGCAAATCAACCGTCCCGAGGGGCGATCCGCGGTATCCGGTGACAATACCCGCCGTGTTCAACCCCGCCGCTGTATCGCGTGCCTTTTGGGTGAGCATCAAGCGCACCAGCGCCTGCGTGCCGTTTAACAGAACCTGATCCTTGTCCAGATCGAACTTGTCGTTCAACGAAATCTGTTCAATACCCATGTGTCTGTCTCTCCCTGAGGTGTGGTTTGATCATATCGCATTATTAGGTCATAAATTATGACCTACCAAGCGATATTTTCCCCTTAAAATCACTTTCTGGCGATATATTAAGTGATCAACGGTCTATTTCGTGTAGACCGAAACAAACCATAGGAAAGTTGCGGCGATGGACTGGGATAAATTACGAATATTTCACGCGGTGGCGGATGCTGGCAGCCTTACCCATGCGGGGGATACGCTACATTTGTCACAATCGGCGGTGTCGCGGCAGGTGCGCGCCCTTGAACAAAGCTTGCACACCACGCTTTTTCACCGCCATGCGCGGGGTCTGATTCTCACGGAACAGGGTGAATTGCTCTTTGAGGCCACCAGCGCCATGATCAAACGTCTTGATGCCGCCGCCGCCCGTATCCGCGACAGTGAAGAAGAAGTATATGGTGAACTGCGTGTGACCACCACCATCGGGTTCGGCTCGCTTTGGTTGGCGCCGCGTCTACCGCATTTATATGACAAATACCCCGATCTAAAAATTGATCTGATGCTCGAAGAACGGGTTCTCGACCTGCCGATGCGCGAAGCAGATGTTGCAATCCGCATGAAAGAACCAAGTCAGGCCGATCTTATCCGCAAGCGTTTGATGTCGGTGCGCATGCGGTTGTTTGCGTCGCCCGAATACCTGAAAGAGAACGGCACCCCGCAAAAAGTCGAAGATATGCAAGAGCATCGGTTGATTTGCCAGAATACCAATTCTGCCCAAGTCAGTGCCGGCGCCGCTTTGGTGCAAAAACTCATGAGTTATGACATCCCGTCGCGCCTGATGATCAACAACTATTTCGGTGTGCTGCAAGGCGTGCTGCATAATTTGGGAATCGGCGTGCTCCCGGATTACCTTACCGAGGATTTTCCGCAGCTGGTTCGGGTTCTTCCAGAGCTTGAATCCGTCGAAGTGCCGGTTTTTCTCGCCTATCCGGAAGAATTGCGCCAATCCAAAAGAGTGGCCGCCTTTCGTGACTTTGTGAAGGACGAAGTGATCGCCTATCGCAAACAGATGAGAAATCAAGGCATTAGATAACTTGTTAACGACTTTTCGCGAAGCTATGCACTGGTCGCATACCGACTATGCTGCACTTGCGGCAAATAACCCTTGAAAGACTCGGCAGCGATACCTAATTCATCTAGTGAAGGCGGGCTTAGCGCTCGCAATCAACCTCCCTGTTGGACTTGGCCGAGCTTTATGCTCGGCCTTTTTTTTGGGCTATTTCACCAGTAATGTCGCGCGGCGCATTTGCAAAAACGACCGCTCGCTTTGACTGTGGGTTAGCGCAAGCGCTGCGTCATAGGATGCAATCGCCGCCATATTGTCGCCCAACCGCCCCAAAATATCGGCCCGTGCTGCGTGATAAGGTTGATATTGCGACAACCAATCTTCGATTTTATCAAGCAGATCCAACGCCGCCTCTGCGGAGTCTCCATAGGACACCGCCACCGCCAGATTGAGTTGCGCAACCGCGCTGCCTTCGATGCGCACCAACAACCGGTAGAGGGCAATAATCTGTGGCCAATCGGTATCTTGCGCGCCTGTCGCCTCACCGTGCAGCGCGCCAATCGCCGCTTGCAACTGATAGGGTCCCACCTGCCCTTTTGTCAGAGTTTTCTCTAACAACGCCTGCCCCTGGGCGATCATCGCGTGATCCCACAGGGTGCGGTCTTGCTCACTCAGCGGAATATACCCGCCGTTTGATGTGCGCCGCGCGTTGTGTCGGGAATGTGTGATCAATATCAACGCCAGCAATCCGGCCACTTCACTATTTTCAGGGCAATACCCATACATCAACCGCGCGAGAAAAATGGCTTCGTCACATAGGTCGATGCGGATTTCATTCTTGCGATCAACCGCATTGGTCGCCCCGTAACCCTCGTTGAAAATCAGATAAACAACGCTCAGAACCGAACGAATACGTTCGGCCAAATCCGCGCCTTCGGGAATGACAAACGGAATTTTCGCGCGGCTGATTTTGCTGCGCGCCCTTGCCAATCGCTGTGCCATGGCCGGTGTTTTGTCGAGAAACGCACGCGCCACTTCTTGCGTGCTTAATCCGCCAACCGTGCGCAGGGTCAGGGCCACGCGGGTTTTTTCCTCTAACGCGGGGTGGCAACAGGTAAACATAAGCCGCAAACGGTTGTCGGGAATTTCATGCTCGCCCTGGGCAAAAAACGCGGCTTCGGTGCGTTCCAAAACCGCAATCTGCGCCGATTTCGCAGCAAAATTTTGCGCCCGCCGCAGCCGGTCAATCGCGCGCCGGTGCGCCACCTGCAAAAGCCATCCAACTCTGGATTTGGGCACACCATCATGTGCCCAGTTCGTCAGCGCGGATTCACATGCATCCGACAGACAGTCCTGGGCCAATTCAAAATCACCCAAACGGGCGGTCAAGGCCGCAATAATCCGCCCCCGATCCTCGCGCATCGTGTATTCAATCGCGATATGCACCGGATCAGGGACGGGTGTCATTTAATCGAAATCTATTTCCATGACGGGGCGCACTTCGACGGTGCCATATTCTGCCGATGGAATCATCTTGGCGTATTCAATCGCTTCATCCAGAGACGCACATTCGAAAAGATAAAACCCGCCCAGTTGCTCCTTGGTTTCGGCAAATGGCCCATCGGTCAATTCGGTTTTTCCGTTGCGAATACGAATACATGTCGCAGTTTCGACAGGCATCAATGCCTCACTTGCCAAATTCACACCGGCCTTTTCATAGGTCTCTGTTGCCGCCTGATACCCCGCCAACATCGCCCCGAATTCGGGCGTGTCAGGTTGAGGGCCTGTGCCGTCTGCGGCATAAATCAATGCTAGGGAATCCCTGAACAAAGCCCTGATTTCCGTGCTATAATTCTGGCAGCACTTACGGGAGAATTGGCATTGAAACAGCAGAGTTTTTCGTCACTTGAGCAGGCCTACAAGAAGAAGCGGACCAAGCGCGAGTTTTTTCTTGGCGAGATGGATTCAGTGGTACCGTGGGCA
>JAUZRV010000026.1 GCA_030950105.1 Rhodobacterales bacterium
TGCCGCGCGGATCAGGAACCTGACGTAAAACTGATCGAACTGAAATCAAGATAATAACCTCCGGGCCTGACGTTCAGAACAAAGACTCATATACCCGTATGATTTGCAACAACTTTCTAACCTTCAGTAAATCGCCCTGATTGCAAAGCACATGGATTTGTCGCAAGGGGCGCTCTTTCGCCATTTCCCCACCAAGGCGTCGATCTGGCAGGCGGTAATGGTCTGGGTGTCGAACCGCCTGTTGAACCGGATTGACAAGGCCATTGATGGGGTTGAATCGCCGCTTGCTGCCATGGAGGCGATCTTTATGGCGCATATTGATTTTGTGGTAAAACACCCCGGTGCACCACGCATGTTGCTTGGCGAATTGCAACGAACCAAATCCACACCGGCCAAACAACTGGCGACCACCCTGTTCAAAAATTACGAAACCCGCCTGCTGTCCCATATCGAAAACGGCAAGGCATCGGGGGAAATGCGGCCCGCACTGGATAGCGAGGCCGCCGCCACGTTGTTCATCGGCACAATTCAGGGGCTTGTGGTGCAATCACTGCTCACCGGAGACCCGAAACAGATGCGGAAAGACGCGCCGAGGGTCTTTGCGATTTACCGACACGGAATCGAGGTATTGCAATGAAGATCAGTTTTCTGGGCGCTGCCCGCGAAGTCACAGGATCATGTTATCTGGTTGAAACCGGCGCCGGTCGCTTTCTGGTGGATTGCGGCATGGTTCAGGGCAATCGAAAAGCGATGGCACGCAACCGCGCACCCTTTGATTTTGATGTCGGAACAATTGATTTCGTGCTGCTCACCCACGCCCATATCGACCACAGCGGCCTGTTGCCCAAACTTGTCAAAGGGGGCTATAACGGGCCGATATACACCACCAGCGCCACGGCGGACCTGTTGCAGGTTTTGCTGCCTGATAGTGCCTATATTCAGGAATCCGATGCCAAACGCGCGCGTCGTTATGCGCATGGCAAAACGGTTGAAGGCGCCATTCCCGCGTATTCTATCGACGATGCCAAACAGGCGCTGACGCTGTTACAGTCGGTGGACTACGACACCGATGTCACCCCGCGCGCCGATGTGCGGTGCCGCTACCGCGATGCGGGGCATATTCTGGGGTCTGCTATTATCGAAGTCTGGGTGACCGAGGGTGATAATACGACCAAAATTGTGTTCAGCGGTGATCTGGGTCAGCCCGGCCGCCCGATCTTGCGCGACCCGACCCCGATTGAAGATGCTGATATATTGTTCATCGAATCCACCTATGGCAACCGGATGCACAAAAGCCACGGTGCCACGCTGGACGAGTTGGCCGAGGTCGTCGACAACACCCTGAACGTCAAGGGCGGCAATGTGATTGTACCGGCGTTTGCCGTGGGGCGCACACAGGAAATTCTGTATCATCTGCACCGCCTGACCCGTCAGGGCCGCCTGCATGATCTGAAGATATTCGTCGACAGTCCGATGGCCACAAAGGCCACCAAAATCACCAAAAAGCATTTCGAACTGTTTGACGAACAGGCGCGCGATCTGGTCGACTGGCATGGCGGGGCCGAGCATCAGCCCTATGTGAATTTCACCGCCAGCGTCGATGAATCCAAGAACCTGAACCGGATCCGTTCCGGTGCTATCATCATTTCCGCCAGTGGTATGTGTAACGCGGGGCGTATTCGGCACCACCTGCGCAATAATCTGACGCGGGCCCAGTGCAGCGTGCTAATCACCGGCTATCAGGCCGAAGGCACATTGGGCCGCCGGTTGGTCGACGGGGCCACCACTGTGCGGATTTTCGGTGATGAAATTCCGGTCAATGCCAGCATCCACACCCTGAACGGGTTTTCTGCCCATGCGGATCAGGCCGCGTTGCTGGACTGGACCAACCATTTTAAAACTGCACCGAAACAGGTTTTTGTGGTGCATGGCGAGGCCAGGGCCGCAGAGGAATTCTCCGGCCTGTTGAAAAAGCGGTATAACTGGAAATCACTGGTTCCCGAACACGGGCAAACCGTTGAATGGAACGCGCAAGCGCAAAGGCTGGAGCAATGATAGACACCGAATGGAGCAAGGCCCTGCAAGAAGAAATCATCCATAGCCCGGCCTATAAGCTGGTTTATGAAGATACGGATTTGCTTGCCGGTGACGACTTGCGCCCGCTGCGCCTGCAACTGGAATTGCTAAAGCCAGAGCGCGCCTTGCGGAACCACGAGATAAATTCGACAGTTGTGGTATTTGGCAGCGCCCGCACCCTTTCACAGGAAGATGCGCAAAACCGGGTCAAGTTGGCCGAGCAGTATTGCGCCGAAAATACCGACAATGAAGATGCGAAAACCGCGTTGACTGTAGCAATTCGCCAACATCGGCAGGCCTGTTACTATGAGGAAGCGCGCCGCTTTGCCGCGCTGGTTTCCGAACGGTTCCAGAAGGAAGAACGCCGCGATTTCGTTGTGATCACTGGCGGTGGCCCCGGCATTATGGAAGCCGCCAATCGTGGCGCTTATGAAGTCAATGCGCGCTCGATCGGGCTTAACATCACCCTGCCGCATGAACAAAAACCAAACCCGTTTATCACCCCGGATTTGGCCTTCCGGTTCCATTATTTCGCGATTCGCAAGATGCATTTTCTGATGCGGGCCAAGGCGCTTGTGGCCTTTCCCGGTGGCTTTGGCACATTTGACGAACTGTTCGAGGCCTTGACCCTGATCCAGACCCGCAAGATGCAGCGCGTGCCTGTGGTGCTGTTCGGGGCGGAATTCTGGGAGCGGGCGATTGATTTCGATTTCTTGATTGCCGAAGGTGTGATTGCACCCGAGGACCGCGATCTATTCACCTTTGTCGAAACCGCCGAGCAGGCCATCGCCGTCTTGCATGATTTCTATCAGGGGAAGCCGCCAGAATGATACTTTGCCCCCATACCCCACGTCCCAAGGAGTAACCGCCATGTCGCGCAAATTTTCCATTTTTATTATTCTCGCCGTGATTGCGGCCTTTATGGGCTATGCCGCGTGGAAGGTGTTGCTGGCCCCCAGCGATCTACCCCCCGAGGGTTTTGCCCGTGGGAATGGCAGGATCGAAGCCGATCTAATCGACGTGGCCGCCCGTCTGCCCGGTCGGGTCAAGGACGTTATGGTGCGCGAAGGCGACTTGGTGGCACCCGGTGATGTGCTGGCGGTGATGGATACGGCGGAATTGCAAGCACAGCGGATGCGTTCACTTGCCGCTGTGGCAAGCGCCAAGGCCGCCGTCGCCGTTGCCGAAGCCGGGATTAGTCAGGCCGAGGCAAAGCTGGCTCTTGCCCAAAGCGAAGTGAGGCGGTCCGAAGAATTGAACCGCAAGGGCGTGGTTTCGCAAGAGGCGCTGGACATCAAACACACCGAGGCCCAGCTATCCGAGGCCGGTTTGGCCGCTGCCAAGGCCGGTGTCGAAGTTCAGAAACGGGCTGTGGACGCCGAAAAGGCCGCGTTGAAACAGATCGAAACCCAGATTGCCGACAGCACGCTTTATGCCCCCGCCGTTGGCCGTGTTCTCTACCGTCTGGCCCAGCCCGGCGAAGTGGTCGGCAGCGGTGGCAAGGTGCTCACGCTGGTCAGTCTGGAAGATGTCTATATGGAGTTTTTCCTGCCCGCGACCGCTGCTGCCCGCCTGCAAATCGGGGATGACGCGCGCATTGTCGTAGATGTCATGCCCGATGTTTCGATCCCCGCCGTGGTGTCCTTTGTCGCCCCTCAGGCGCAGTTCACCCCGAAACAGGTGGAAACGCTGGCTGAACGCGAAAGCCTGATGTTCCGCATCCGTGTGCGGATCCCGCCCGAACTGGTGCAAAACCAGATCGAGCGCGTTAAAACCGGCGTGCGCGGGGTGGCTTGGGTGCGCTTGGCCTCCAAGGCCGGTCTGCCCGACTGGCCCGGTGACCTGACCCCGCCCTTGATGAATGAGCTACCTGATCCGGTGACTAGAGGCACAGGCAATTGACCCCCGCCGCCCCCCATACAAACGTCGCGGCAACGCTGACGGCGGTCAGCCACGCCTATGGCAAAGTGATGGCGTTGCAGGATGTCACCCTGACCTTGCCCGCCGGAAAAATGGTTGGCCTGCTGGGGCCGGACGGGGTGGGGAAATCCACATTGATGGGGCTGGTGGCCGGTGCCAAACGGCTGCAAAGCGGCACGGTTGAAACACTGGGCGGGGATATGTCCAACGCCCGTCACCGCACGCAAATCGGTCGCAGGCTGGCCTTTATGCCACAAGGGTTGGGGCGCAACCTGTATCACGATCTAAGTTTGCACGAGAACCTTGAATTCTTTGGCAAATTGTTCGGTCTGGATGCCGCTGAACGCAAATCCCGCATCACCCGTTTGACCCGCGCAACGGGCCTGTATCCGTTTCTTGACCGCCCCGCAGGTAAACTGTCGGGCGGGATGAAACAAAAGGTGGGCCTGTGCGCCGCGCTTATTCATGACCCCGATTTTCTGTTGCTGGATGAACCCACCACCGGTGTTGACCCGTTGTCACGCCGCCAATTCTGGGACCTGATCGACAATATCCGCGCGGACCGCCCACAAATGAGCGTGCTGGTATCCACCGCCTATATGGAAGAAGCCGCGCTGTTCGACCATCTGGTCGCGATGAACGATGGCCGCGTGTTGGCACAAGCAAGCCCTGCCGAACTGATGACACAAACCGGCACTGACACGGTCGAGGCGGCCTATGTTTCCTTGCTGACCGAGGATGAACCACGAGACGAGGCCAGCAAACCCGCCGTTGCCCCGCCTGCCACCACCGCCTTGCCCGCCACCCCCGTGCCCGCCGATGCCGAACCCGCCATTCGCGCCCGAAACCTGACGCGCCGCTTTGGTGATTTCGTGGCGGTGAGTAGCGTCAGTTTCGACATTGCCAAGGGCGAAATATTCGGCTTTCTTGGTTCCAACGGGTGCGGCAAAACCACCACAATGAAAATGCTGACCGGCCTGTTGCCGGCGTCCGAAGGCGAAGCATGGATTTTCGGCAATCCGGTGGATGCCCAGGATATCAGCACCCGCAATCGCGTTGGTTTCATGTCGCAATCTTTTTCGCTCTATGGCGAATTGACGGTGCGCGAAAACCTGGTGCTGCATGCGCGTTTGTTCCATCTGGGCAAGGTGAAAACCAGACAACGCATGGATGAACTGGTGCCGCGTTTCGGGTTGGACCCCTATATGGATCAACGTGCCTCGGAATTGCCGCTGGGGCTACGTCAACGCCTGTCGCTGGCTGTGGCGGTGATCCACCAACCTGAAATCCTGATTCTTGACGAACCGACATCCGGTGTCGATCCGCAGGCGCGCGATGCCTTTTGGGATCTGCTGCTTGAACTGGCGCGACAGGACGGGGTGACGATTTTCATCTCGACGCATTTCATGGACGAGGGCATGCGCTGTGACCGTATTTCCTTGATGCACGCGGGTCAGGTTTTGGTGACCGACGAACCGGACAAATTGGTCGAAAAACGCGGTGCCGAAAATCTCGAAGACGCCTTTATTGCCTATATTTCGGACGTTTTACCGCCCGAAGATACCAGCGACGAAGGCATGTTGAGCAGCGCCGAAAAAACCGACACCAAAACGCGCGAAAGCGGCTTTAGCCTGCGCCGCCTGTTGGCCTATACCTCGCGCGAGGCGATGCAGGTGCGGCGTGATCCGGTACGGCTTGCCTTTTCGTTCATCGGCAGCGCGATCCTGTTGCTGATCATGTCATTTGGCATCTCGCAAGAGGTGCGGTCCATTCCCTATGCGGTCTATGATCTGGACCAGAGCCCCGAAAGTCGCGCCTATCTATCGACTTTTGACGATACGGGGTGGTTTGAAAAACACAGCCCGATCCGTAGCGCGGACACGTTGGAACAACGTATGAAAAGCGGCGAACTGGCGCTGGCGCTGCAAATCCCGCCCGATTTTGGCCGTAGCCTGCGACGTGGTGGAACCGCACAGATTTCTGCGCGGATTGACGGCACCGATACGCAACGGGCAGGCACAGTGGAAAGCTATGTCAGTGGTGCGCACAACCATGTGTTAACCCAAGGGTTCGGTGGCGCGCTGGCGTTAAATGTGATTGCCACCCCGCGCGATCCCAACGCCAAACCGCCGGCGCAACTGGTGCCACGTGTTCGTTATAATCCCGCGATGGAGAGCCTGCCCGCCATCGGTCCCCTCGATCCCGCCGCTGTTGCTACTGCTGTTTCCGGCGATCCTGATGGCGGTTAGTGTGGCGCGGGAAAAGGAAATCGGCACCATCACCAATTTCTATGTCACCCCGACAAGCCGGATTGAATTTCTGGTCGGTAAACAGCTGGTCTATATCGCCATCACCCTGCTGAATTTCGCCATTCTGACGGCGCTGGTGGTCACGGTGCTCGACGTGCCTTTGCGGGGTGATCCGATGACGCTGGTGTTTGGCGCGCTTCTCTATGCGGTGGCGGCCACGGGTTACGGGCTGATCGTGTCCACATTGGCCAGCACACAAGTCACCGCCGTTTTCGCTGCTGCCATCCTGTCGGTCATGCCTACCTTGCAATTTTCCGGCATGATCACCCCGGTTTCGTCCCTTGAAGGCGCCGCGCATATCATGGGAACCCTGTGACCGACCACATGGTATATGGGCATTAGCGTGGGCGTGTTCACCAAGGGGCTTGGGTTGGCGGAACTGTCGGGCCACATCGCACGGCTGGCGTTGTTTGGCCCCATTCTAACCGGCATCGCGGTTCTGGCCCTGCGCAAACAGGAGAAATGATCATGCGGCGGCTGACAAATATTTTCTGGCTATCGGGCAAAGAACTAAGGAAACTCTGAACAACATGGCTTTCGGCATGCGGAAGTTGTCGATTGCCGCTCGGGTTCACGGCACCAGCCGTTTTGCGGCCGCTTTCGCGACTGTTTTACCCCGCTCCCCTGATTTCAGGCAGACTCCGCCCTCA
>JAUZRV010000260.1 GCA_030950105.1 Rhodobacterales bacterium
AAAGGCAGTCGAGATCATCGCGGCAGAACGATAATCCCACTTTCTCTGAATCACCCTGAGGCGGGTTATTGCCTCTTGCGGAATCAAACGGTGGGGCGTATAGGCAGATCAACAGCGGCGTGTTGGTCTCCACCCCAACGCCCCACCGGGAAACACCAACGGGCCGCGCGCCCGTTTTTTTGTGCTTAAGAGAACTGACCAGATTATCATGACCAACGACCTGATTGCCAAAACCACGATGGACCGCCGCATGGCCGACATCATCACCCCTGTCATCGAGGACATGGGGTTTGAATTGGTGCGGGTGCGGCTTATGTCCGGTAAATACGACGATATTTTGCAAATCATGGCCGAACGCCCCGAAGGCGGTATCGAGGTCGACCAATGTGCCGAAATCTCGCTGGCGCTAAGCGCCATTCTTGATGTCGAGGATCCGATCGAAGACGCGTTCACATTGGAAGTGTCCAGCCCCGGAATTGACCGGCCTTTGACCCGAATCAAGGATTTTGCGACATTTGAAGGTTATGAAGCCAAGATAGAGACCACCGAATTGATCGACGGACGCCGCCGTTTCAAAGGCCAACTGGCCGGTGTCGAAGGTGACGAAGTGTTGATCAACATCCAGGAAGGCACCGTGGGCCTGCAATTTGATTGGTTGAGCGACGCCAAATTGGTGCTGACCGATGAATTGATCGCCGAAATGCTACGCCAACGCAAAAACGCCGATAAAAAAACCGGCAATCTTGACGAAACAAAGTTTGACGAAATCGAGACGACAAGTTCCGAGGAGGACTAAGATCCATGGCAATTACATCCGCAAATCAGCTGGAGTTGCTCCAAACCGCCGAGGCCGTGGCCCGGGAAAAGATGATCGAACCCGGTTTGGTCATCGAAGCGATGGAAGAATCGCTCGCCCGTGCCGCCAAATCCCGTTACGGCGCGGAAATGGATATTCGTGTCTCGATTGACCGTAAAAACGGCCGCGCCACATTTACCCGCGTGCGCACCGTGGTGGCCGAGGAGGAGATTGAAAACTATCAATCCGAATTCACCATTACCGAAGCCAAACAATACATGGAAAATCCCGAAATCGGCGATACCTACGTCGAAGAAGTGCCGCCGGTTGAAATGGGCCGTATCGCGGCGCAATCTGCCAAACAGGTGATTTTGCAAAAAATCCGCGAGGCCGAACGGGATCGTCAATTCGAAGAATTCAAAGATCGCGCCGGCACCATCATCAACGGTGTGGTCAAACGCGAAGAATACGGCAATGTCATCGTCGATGTGGGCGCTGGCGAAGGCATCTTGCGCCGCAACGAAAAAATTGGCCGCGAGAGTTATCGCCCGAACGACCGTATCCGTTGCTACATCAAGGATGTGCGCCGCGAGGTCCGTGGGCCGCAAATCTTCCTGTCGCGCACAGCGCCGGAATTCATGGCCGAACTGTTCAAAATGGAAGTGCCTGAAATCTATGACGGCATCATTGAAATCAAGGCCGTGGCCCGTGATCCCGGATCGCGCGCGAAAATTGCGGTGATTTCATACGATGGGTCGATTGATCCGGTTGGCGCCTGTGTCGGTATGCGCGGTTCGCGTGTGCAGGCCGTGGTCAACGAACTTCAGGGTGAAAAAATCGACATCATCCCGTGGAACGAAGATCAACCGACATTCCTCGTCAATGCGTTGCAACCGGCCGAAGTGTCCAAGGTTGTTCTGGATGAAGAAGCCGAACGTATCGAAGTTGTGGTGCCCGAAGAACAATTGTCGCTGGCCATTGGCCGTCGCGGTCAAAACGTGCGTCTTGCATCGCAACTTACCGGACTTGATATCGATATCATGACCGAAGCCGAAGAAAGCGCGCGGCGCCAGAAAGAGTTCGAAGAACGCACTGGCCTGTTTATGACTGCCCTTGATCTTGATGAATTCTTTGCGCAATTGCTGGTTGCCGAGGGCTTTACCAACCTCGAAGAAGTCGCCTATGTCGAGGTCTCCGAATTGTCGGTGATTGACGGCGTTGACGAAGATACCGCAGGTGAATTGCAAACGCGGGCGCGTGAATATCTCGAAGCGGAGGCCAAAAAATGCCTTGATAATGCACGCGCATTGGGTGTCGAGGATTCATTGTTTGCCTATGAGGGTCTGACCCCGCAAATGATCGAAGCATTGGCCAAAGACGGTATCAAAACCCTCGATGATTTTGCCACCTGTGCCGATTGGGAACTTGCCGGTGGGTGGACCACAGATGGCGGTGAACGCATCAAGGACGACGGTATTCTGGAGCCTTTTGAAATGACGCTCGAGGAAGCGCAAACCCTGATCATGACCGCACGAATTCAACTTGGTTGGGTTGATCCTTCTGAGCTTGAAGAAGAAACCACCGACGAAGATGGCGAAACCGAAAGTCAGGAGGCTGAGGCCTGATCGCAGGCCTCAGGGGTTTGAACATGGGACGCGGCGGGCGCACCAAAGACCGGGATAACGGTCCAACACGGAAATGTATCGCCACCGGCGAGACAGGGCCGACGGAATTGATGATTCGTTTCGTGGTTGGGCCGGACAACGGTATCGTTGCCGATGTTCTGGGCAAATTGCCCGGGCGCGGTATCTGGGTCACATCAACCAGAGACGCGCTTGAATTGGCCGTCAAAAAGGGCCTGTTCGCACGGGCCGCCAAACAAGCGGTCACCGTGCCCGACGATCTGGTTGATCGGGTCGAGGCACAACTTGCGCAGCGGTTAATCGGGCTTATCGCCTTGGCGCGCAAGTCAGGCGAGGCCGTAGCAGGCTATGAAAAGGTCAAATCCTGGTTAAGCCAGGACGTTGCCGAAATTCTGATTCAGTCAAGCGATGGGTCAGAACGCGGAAAATCCAAGCTGAGCACGCCTCAGCGCGGGTCTTTCATCGGTTGGCTGACCGCAGATGAATTGGGATTGGCCTTTGGCCGACAAACCACGATCCACGCCGCGCTTGGTGCTGGTGGTTTGGCCCCACGTGTTGTAGAGGAAGCGGCAAGACTGAAAGGTCTGCGCGTTTCGGGGGGTGATTTGACCGCCCGTAAAGAAAAGAGAAGAACTACATGAGCGACAATGACGGCAAAAAGACACTTGGTATCGGCGCTGCCCGCCCCGGCAACGTAAAGCAAAGCTTTAGCCACGGACGCACCAAGAATGTCGTGGTGGAAACCAAACGCAAGCGCGTTGTGGTGCCAACCCCCGGTGCGCCAAAACCCGGTGCAGGTCGTCGGCCATCCCCGGCCGCCGGATCATCTAAACGACCGGCTGGCATTTCCGATGTGGAAATGGATCGCCGCCTCAAGGCTGTGCGCGCCGCCAAGGCCCGCGAAGCACAGGACGCCGAACGCCGCGTAGCCGAAGACAAGGCCCGCGAAGAAGAACGTGCGGTGCGCCGTCAGGAAATCGAGACCAAAGAACGCGAAGAAGCAGAACGCGCCGAGCGCCTCAAGGCGAAAGCCGAAGAAGAAGCGCGCGTTAAAATCGCCGCCGAGGCCGCCGCCCGCGAAGCCGCCGCACCCGTTGCCACGCCCGCTGCAAAAGCGGCACCAGCGGCCCGCGCGCAAGCCAACAAACCCCTGCCACAAGCGACCCAGCGCAAGTCGGATCGCGAGCGTGGCAATGCCCGCAAGCAACAGGGTGGTGATGGCCGTCGTTCTGGAAAACTCACACTAAATCAAGCACTTTCAGGTGATGGACGCCGTCAGAAATCCATGGCCGCGATGAAGCGCAAGCAAGAACGCGCCCGCCTCAAGGCATTGGGTGGTTCGGTTGAGCGCGAAAAGGTCGTGCGCGAGGTGCAATTGCCCCCCGTTATCGTAATTTCCGAGCTGGCCAACCGCATGGCCGAACGCGTCGGTGCCGTGGTCAAGGCGCTGATGAACAACGGGATGATGCTCGGCCAAAACGAATCTATTGATGCCGACACCGCCGAATTGATCATCGAAGAATTTGGTCACAAAGTTGTTCGGGTGTCTGATGCCGACGTCGAAGATGTAATCACGGCAAGCGAAGACAAAGACGAAGATTTAAAACCACGGCCGCCGGTTATCACGGTGATGGGCCACGTTGACCACGGGAAAACATCTCTGCTCGACGCGATTCGCAAAACCAAGGTTGTCTCGGGCGAGGCCGGTGGCATCACCCAGCATATCGGTGCCTATCAGGTCAAAGCCGACAATGGTGCGTTGCTGACGTTCCTCGATACTCCGGGCCACGCGGCGTTTACGTCGATGCGTCTGCGCGGGGCACAAGTGACCGACATCGTCATTCTGGTTGTCGCCGCCGATGATTCGGTCATGCCGCAAACCATCGAAGCGATTAACCACGCCAAAGCGGCGGGGGCGGTGATGATTGTCGCGATTAACAAATGTGATCGTCCGGCGGCTGATCCTGACAAAGTGCGGGCAGAATTGCTTCAGCACGAAGTGGTTGTCGAAAAAATGTCCGGCGACGTGCAGGATGTCGAAGTGTCCGCCATCACAGGTCAGGGCCTTGATGAGCTTCTCGAAGCGATTGCGCTTCAATCGGAAATCCTTGAACTCAAGGCCAATCCTGATCGCGCCGCCCAAGGCGCCGTAATCGAAGCGCAGCTTGATGTGGGTCGCGGTCCGGTTGCCACCGTTCTGGTGCAAACCGGCACCTTGAAACGCGGCGATATCTTTGTTGTGGGCGAACAATACGGTCGCGTGCGGGCGTTGATCAACGATCAAGGCGAACGCGTGAACGAGGCCGGCCCATCGGTTCCCGTCGAGGTTCTTGGCCTCAATGGCACACCCGAAGCCGGTGATGTTCTCAACGTGGTCGACACCGAAGCGCAGGCACGCGAAATCGCCGAATATCGCGAAAAGGCCGCCAAAGACAAACGTGCCGCTGCCGGTGCTGCCACAACTCTTGAACAGTTGATGGCCAATGCCAAAGCGAATGAAGATCTGTCGGAAATGCCGATCCTGGTCAAAACCGACGTGCAAGGCTCTGCCGAGGCAATCGTTCAGGCGATGGCCAAAATCGGCAACGACGAGGTGCGCGTGCGGGTTCTGCATAGCGGCGTTGGCGCGATCACCGAATCCGACATCACCCTCGCCGAGGCGTCAGGTGCACCGGTGTTTGGCTTTAACGTGCGTGCCAACAGTCAGGCCCGCGACACCGCCAACCAAAAAGGCGTCGAAATTCGCTATTACTCGGTGATTTACGATCTGGTTGACGATGTAAAAGCCGCTGCCAGCGGATTGTTGAGCGCGGAAATTCGCGAAACATTCATTGGTTATGCAACCATCAAAGAGGTCTTCAAAGTGACCGGCATTGGCCGTGTCGCCGGTTGCCTCGTCACCGAAGGTGTGGCCCGCCGTTCTGCCGGTGTGCGTTTGCTGCGCGACAATGTTGTGATCCACGAAGGCACTTTGAAAACTTTGAAACGCTTCAAAGACGAAGTGCCAGAGGTGCAATCCGGTCAAGAGTGCGGGATGGCGTTTGAATCCTATGACGACATTCGCCCCAACGACGTGATCGAAATTTTCGAACGCGAAGAAGTTGCGCGTTCACTTTCATAAAGTGGCCGAATGAGAAAAACGAAAGGGGAGTGGCCAAGGCTGCTCCCCTTATTCATTTGTGGTGTTCGATTGCGCTATTCAAATGTGGTTGAAAACCAAAAAATATTTTCAATCCTAGTCTGAGTTGATAGTTGCGGAAAAAAGGCCATGCCATTGCGACTGGCGCAAACAACCTGCGGTCAAACAGGATGATCCTCAATTCAAATTGGCAACACGGGCAAACCGCAAAACGCTTTGCCGATCAGTGTCGTCAGGCGGCTTTGGCAACCGGCTTGCCGGAAAAAACCTGCTTCCCGACGCGGACAAGAACCCGGCCGTCCGGCAGTGATTTTACGAAGGTTCCCTGAACGGACACACAGGTGCCCATGGTAATGGTGCGTAACATGTCAAATCCTCCCCAAAAGCGTTGACGTCTTTACTGTAGACCAAAATCCCTAATAGAAAACAAACAATTTGAGATAATTCCGAATATGTCGCATCTAAAAGTCCCATATTTCGGCTTTTCAGAGCAAATCACGCAAAATCGGGATCAGCGGGATGTCCGCTGGCGGCATTGGATACGATTTCAGGTCATTCACCCTTACCCATTTCAGGGTCTGTCCTTCACGCGCGCGTGGCACACCTTGCCATTTCCGACAGGCAAACAATGGCATCAGAAGGTGAAAATCATCATAACTGTGCGATGCAAACGCAATCGGCGCAAGGCAGCTCTCCCAGGTATCAATGCCGAGTTCCTCCTCAAGTTCGCGGATCAAAGCGATTTCGGGGGTTTCCCCTTCTTCGATTTTCCCGCCGGGAAATTCCCAAAGTCCCGCCATTGATTTTCCGGCCGGACGCTGCGCCAAAAGCACCCGCCCATCGACATCAATCAATGCAACAGCCGACACCAGCAGGATTTTCATGACCGGTAATCCGCGTTGATTTCAATATACCCATGGGTCAAATCGCAGGTCCAAACCGTCGCATGGCCCGTGCCAAGCCCCAAATCAACCGAAATCACGATGTTCTCGCCTTTCATATGGGCGGCGGCGGCGGCTTCGCTATAGTCGGGCGAAACCCAGCCTTTGACAGCCACAACCACATCGCCAAACCGGATCGAAATCAGATCACGATCCGCCGGTGCGCCCGATTTACCAATCGCCATCACCACCCGCCCCCAATTGGGGTCTTCACCGGCAATGGCGGTTTTTACCAGAGGTGAATTGGCGATAGACAGCGCGTGAATATGGGCGCCCCTGTCGGTTGTCGCGCCGGTTACCGCCACTTCGACAAATTTGGTCGCCCCTTCGCCATCGCGCACCACCTGATGGGCAAGATCGCGCATGACGGCCTGCAACGCGCCGGTAAATGTGGCATTTCCGGCGTCGATTCGCACGCCAGAAATCCCCGTGGCCGACAACAGAACCGTGTCGGATGTCGAAGTGTCACTATCCACGGTAATCGCGTTGAACGTCACCGCATTATTGGCCGCTAACATGTCCTGCAACACGGTTTGATCGACCAATGCATCAGTAAAAATATACACCAGCATCGTCGCCATATCCGGCGCAATCATCCCGGAACCCTTGGCGATTCCGGTGATTTTGACCGGATTCCCGTCAATTTCAACCGTGACCGTCGCGCCTTTGGCAAACGTGTCCGTAGTCATGATGGCGTGGGCCGCGGGTTTGATGTTATCCCCCCCGAGACCCGCCGCCAACGCCGAGAGTTTATCGGTGATCCGCGCATGGGGCAGCGGCTCACCGATCACGCCGGTAGACGACGAAAACACCCGCGATTGCGCAATCGCGAGAACATCGGCCACCGCGCCGGTCACCGCCTCGGTTGCCTCGGTGCCGTTGCGTCCGGTAAATGCATTTGCGTTGCCCGAATTGACAATAATGGCCGCGCCGCCGTCCGACGTTCCGCCTATTTTCGCCTGACAATCCAGAACCGGCGCAGACCGCGTGCTTGATCGGGTAAACACCCCCGCAATTGCCGTGCCGGGCGCAAGTCGCACAAGCATCACATCATCACGACCGGCGTATTTCACACCGGCGGCAATGCTGGCAAATTCGACGCCGTCGATGGTGCCTAGGTCGGGAAAACACGCCGGTGCAAGCGGGCTTCGTGCGGGGGTATCACCCATCGGTTCAGTCCTCTAACAGGTCGGTGTTTTTAAGAATTGCGGGATCAATCGTGCCGTCGCCGGGACGGGTAATATCACCCGAGGCAAGCAGCGCATCAATATGATCACGAATGACCTGCTCCTGAATTTTATCAACAAGTTCGTCCCGCACCGCCTCGATGGTTGGCGCTTCTTTTACCCGCACTTCGTTAAGGGCGATCACATGCCAGCCAAACCGCGTTTTAACCGGGGCCGAAATATCGCCGGCTTGCATCTCAACAACCGCATCTTCAAACGGCTTGACCATGCTGCCGGCACCAAACCAACCAAGATCACCGCCGTTGGGACCAGACGGGCCGGTCGAAAATTCACGCGCCAATTTGGTGAAATTCGCGCCGTCTTCCAATTTCTTGATCAAATCTTCGGCTTCTTCAATCGTCTCGACGAGAATATGCGCGGCCTTATATTCACGTTCGTCCATTGTGCCGCCATATTGCGCATCATAGGCGGCGCGAATGGCCCCTTCGGTGGTCGCGTCTGCCAAAACTCCGCCGATCACTGTGGCCGAACGCAACGTCCGTTCTTCGTTTTCAAGAGCAAGCGCAATCCGCGCGGGTGTATCGCCTTCCAGGGATTGCGACAACATGGTTTGCTGCACCAATTGATCCAGAATACCGCTATACAAAAGATCATCCGGCAGTGCCTGATATTGTTCCGTAAGACCCTCGCGCACGAGGATCATATGCCCCAATGTAATCTCGGTGCCATTCACCACGGCCACCACAGTTTTCGCATCCGGGGCACTTGCTGCTGCCATTGGCCACAGCAGAGACAGCGAAAGCGCCACACCTGATAGAAATTTTACCGGTTTTGTCATTGATTACGTCCTTCAAATGGGTCCGTGCGCTGGCACGGCGTTGACACTTCGTAGGGGGCCGCTTACATCGCATAATGTCAAGGCGACCCGCCTGTTCATGTCTGTTGTAGGCGTGCAAGGTTGGGGGGGCAAGTAGATGCCACGCACGAAATTGTTAGGGACGGAACGGGATTATCATGCTGGGACTTGGAACCATAACCAAAAAAATATTCGGAACACCGAATGACCGCAAGATAAAGGCCACCCGCCCTCTTGTTGAACAGATTAACGCGCTCGAACCCGAAGCCGTTAAATTGTCCGATCAGGGGTTGATTGACAAAACCGCCGAACTCTCCAAACGCGCCAAAGACGGCGAGGATCTTGATTCACTTCTTCCCGAAGCCTTTGCAAATTGTCGCGAGGCGGCGCACCGCGCCCTTGGCCTGCGCGCATTTGACACCCAGTTGATGGGCGGAATTTTCCTGCATCAGGGTAATATTTCAGAAATGAAAACCGGCGAGGGGAAAACCCTTGTGGCCACTCTGCCGGCCTATCTCCATGCGCTGTCCGGCAAGGGCGTGCACGTTGTCACCGTCAACGATTATCTGGCGCGCCGCGATGCCGAATGGATGGGTAAAGTATTCACCGCCCTCGGGATGACCACCGGCGTGGTCTATCCACAAATGCCCGAAGCCGAGAAAAAAGCCGCCTATCAGGCCGATGTCACTTATGCGACAAATAACGAACTTGGCTTTGATTATCTGCGCGACAACATGAAATCAGAACTCGCCGAGATGAACCAGCGCGAGCATAATTTTGCCATCGTCGACGAGGTGGATTCGATCCTGATTGACGAGGCCCGCACACCTTTGATCATTTCCGGTCCCGCCGATGACCGCAGCGATCTCTATATCTCTATCGACAAACTGATCCCCGATTTGTCAGACGAACATTTCGAGTTGGATGAAAAAACCCGCAACGTCACCTATACCGACGAAGGCAATGATTTTCTCGAAGAACACCTGCGCGCCCGTGGCCTGCTGCCCGAAGAACAATCGCTATATGATCCCGAAAGCACCACGATTGTGCATCACGTCAATCAAGGCCTGCGCGCGCATAAACTTTTCACCAAAGACAAAGACTATATCGTGCGCGACAACGAGGTCGTGTTGATCGACGAATTTACTGGCCGGATGATGGCGGGGCGTCGCCTTTCCGATGGTCTGCATCAGGCGATAGAAGCCAAAGAAGGATGTGAAATCCAGCCCGAAAACGTGACCCTCGCACAGGTGACGTTCCAGAACTATTTCCGCCTTTATGACACCCTGTCCGGCATGACCGGCACCGCCTTGACCGAGGCCGACGAATTCATGGAAATCTACGGCCTTGGCGTGGTCGAAGTGCCCACCAACCGGCCCATCGTGCGCCAGGATGATGATGACGCCGTTTACCGCACCGCACGCGAAAAATTCGAGGCGGTTGTAAAAACCATCAAAGAATCCAACGCCAAGGGGCAACCAATTCTTGTTGGCACGACATCTATCGAGAAATCCGAATTTCTAAGCGAAATGCTTGATGCCGCCGGCATCACCCATAATGTGTTGAACGCCCGCCAGCACGAAAAAGAAGCGCAAATTATCTCGGATGCCGGTAAATACGGCGCGGTGACCATCGCCACCAATATGGCCGGTCGCGGCACCGATATTCAACTCGGCGGCAATGTCGATATGAAAGTCATGCAAGCCCTTGAGGTCGACCCTGACGCCGACCCCGAAGACCTGCGCGCCAAAATCGAGGCCGAAACTGCCGAAGAAAAAACCCGTGTTCTCGCTGCCGGTGGTCTCTATGTTCTGTCGACCGAACGCCACGAAAGCCGTCGCATTGATAATCAGCTCCGTGGCCGTTCTGGCCGTCAGGGCGATCCGGGCCGCTCAAGTTTTTACCTCTCCCTCGAAGACGATCTGATGCGTATTTTCGGGTCTGAACGCCTTGATAAAGTGCTCTCCAAACTGGGGATGCAAGAAGGTGAAGCCATTGTGCACCCGTGGGTCAACAAATCGCTTGAACGCGCACAGGGCAAAGTCGAAGGTCGCAATTTCGACATTCGCAAACAGCTTCTCAAATTTGACGATGTGATGAACGAACAGCGCAAAGTGGTCTTTACCCAGCGTCGCGATATCATGGAGGCCAAAGATCTCGCCGAAGTGGTGCAGGACATGCGCCATCAGGTGATCGAAGATTTGGTTGATCAATATATTCCGCCCAAAACCTATGCCGACCAATGGGACACCACCGGCCTCTATGCCGCTGCGATTGAACACCTTGGTATCGACGTTCCGGTTGCTGACTGGGCCGGCGAAGAAGGCGTTGATGACGAAGCCATAATCGAACGCCTTGAAAAAGCCGCCGACGAAGAAATCGCCAAGAAGGCCGCGCAATTTGGGCCGGAAAACATGCGCATGATCGAAAAACAGATCCTGTTGCAAACGATTGATGGCAAATGGCGCGAGCATCTTTTAACTCTCGAACATCTGCGCTCTGTTGTCGGGTTTCGTGGCTATGCGCAGCGTGATCCGCTGAACGAATACAAAACCGAATCCTTTCAGCTCTTTGAAAATATGCTGGATGGTCTGCGTGTCGATGTGACCCAAAATCTCTCGAAAGTGCGCCCGATTTCCGCCGAGGAACAACAGGCCATGCTGCAAGAAATGGCCGAGCATAAAGCCGCAGAGCTGCAATCTGGCAACGCCGCCGCACCTGCAGGTGATCCCGCAAACGCCAAAGACGGGTTTGTTGACACAGATCCCGCCACATGGGGCAATCCGGCGCGCAACGAACCATGCCCTTGCGGGTCCGGCAAAAAATTCAAACATTGCCACGGCAAGCTTGTCTAATACGTTCCAAACTCCGGACAAATTGACAGGTTTGCCATAAGTTAGCCCAATTTGTTCCCCGCCAACGTCATATCTGCGCCCTGATTTGCACCCATAATGTTTCCAAACGGTTAACAAGTGTTGGAGATAAAAATGGCTCAGATAAAGCGATTTGTAACGATTGGCGGCACGCTTGCGGCTGCTATCGCCATTGGTGTGATCATGCAAAATGGTGCGTCGGGCAAAGAAGAAATTTCCGAATTTGAATCTCCTGTGGCCATAGATGTCGAAGAAAGCGCGCGGTTGCGGCTCACCAATATTGTCAACACATCTGCCTTGCCTAATCCGCCCTCCGATATTCAGGAAATCGCGGTTTTACCGACGATTCCCGTTCTCAAGGTAGCGGCCCCCGAAACTACATTTGTTGCGCCAAAATCCGGTCTGGCATCCCCGGCGTTGAGTTGTGAAATTACGTTTGAAGCCTATCCATTGGCCGCAGCGATGGTTGATCTTACGCTAAACGCCCCGTGCCTCCCGAATGAACGCGCCACATTGCATCACAACGGTATGATGTTTTCAGTGGCAACCGACGCCACTGGCGGATTCTCCCTGCAAGTGCCCGCTTTGGCACAAACCGCTGTTTTCATTGTTGCATTTGCCAATGGCGAAGGCGCAGTTGTCACCAGTCAGGCGCCCTCGCTTGAGTTTTATGATCGCGTGGTTGTGCAATGGCGCGGCGCGTCCGGCCTACAACTTCATGCCCGTGAATACGGTGCGCAATATGGTGACTCCGGCCATGTCTGGGCGCAATCCGCCCGTGAGATCACCTTTGCCGCCCGTGGCCAAGGCGGCGTTATCACCCGTCACGGCGACGAAAGCATGGCCGAGGCGCTTGTTGCCGAAGTGTATACGTTTCCAACCGGCACCGCGCAAAGTGACGGCGAAATCCTGATGAGCGTCGAAGCCGAAATCACCGCAAGCAATTGTGGCCGCGAAATCGAGGCACAGACATTGCAAGTCACCGCCAATGCCCGCCTGAAAGTGCAAGAACTTACCCTTGCCGTGCCGGATTGCGATGCAATTGGTGATTTTCTGGTATTGAATAATATGCTAAATGACCTGACAATTGCCCGCAACTAACACGCGGGCGTTTGACAGGCATTTTGATGGATCTATTTCGCGGCGCATTTCTTGCCGGTCTCTTTCTGATCATGGGGTTCACCCCGGCATCCGCGCAGGATGTCACGCTAAGCTCGCGCGATGGCACCGTCACCATTAGCGGCACGTTGCTCGGCTTTGACGGGGAATTTTACCGCGTTGATACGCTTTATGGTGAATTGACCCTTGATGGCTCCGGCGTGAATTGCGAAGGTCCCGGCTGTCCGAACCTTGTCAATTTCGTCGCGTCGGTAACATTTTCCGGCGCGGCCACGATGGGCGATGTTCTGATGCCTGCGCTTATTTCCGCTTTTGCGCGCCGTTCTGGCCTTGCTTTGAACCGCGAAGACATCGACGCCACCCATTTCAACTATGTTTTTAGCGACAAAACCGGCGGGAACGATGTCGGGCGTTTCTCGTTTCACCTGTCAAACACCGATGAGGGTTTCGCCGATCTCCTCGCCAACGAAGCCGATATCGTGCTCTCGCTGCGCGAGGTGCGCCCAACCGAATCAAAACGCGCCAAAGAGGCCGGTATGGGCAATCTTCTCGCGCGGGGCCGCGCCCGCGTCATTGCATTGGATGCGCTGGTTGCCATCACCGCTCTGGATAATCCGGTGCAGGCGATCACAACCCCCGACCTCGCACGGGTTCTTGCGGGTGAAATCGACAATTGGCAGGGGCTTGGTGGTCCCGATGCGCCCATTTCCGTGCACCTGCGCGATGCCAAATCCGGCCTTGGTCAGGCGGCTGAAGATCGGCTTTTACGCCCGCTCAACCTGTCGTTATCCGCATCCGCCACCCGTCATACTACCGATGCCGCCTTGGCCGCAGCGGTCGCAAATGATCCATTTTCCATAGGCGTCGCCAGCCATGCCAAAACTGCAAATACCGCTGTTCTGGTGCTGAGCGGTGATTGCGGATTTGCCCTCGCACCCACGCGTCGCACCATCAAAACCGAAGATTACCCGCTCACTTCGCCGATGTTTCTCTATCTGCCGGCGCGCCGATTGCCAAAACTGGCCCGTGAATTTCTTGTCTATACCAGAAGCCGCAGCGCCCAATTGGTGATCCGTCGCGCCGGTTTCGTCGATCAATCCCCCGAAGATATCGCGATAAACGATCAAGGCAGCCGTTTTGCAAATGCCATCGCCCGCGCCGGTTCAGAAGTCTCGCTTGGGGATCTGAAACGCATGGTGCAGGTGCTCGATACGCGTAAACGTCTCTCGACCACGTTTCGATTTAATGCGGGATCGGCGGTTCTTGACGCGCAATCGCGCTCCAACGTGGCCCATCTCGCGCATGACCTCGAAGCGGGGTATTACGAAGGCCGCGAATTGCTCTTTGTTGGTTTTAGCGATGGCGATGGCCCTGCCGGTCCCAACCGCACAATTTCTGCCCGCCGTGCCCGCGCGGTTCGCGACGCCGTTATTGCCGCTGCGGTGACCGCCAATCTCGACAATATCACCTTGGGAACCGATGCCTTTGGCGAAGCCCTGCCAATGGCCTGTGACGACAGCGCATGGGGCCGTCAGGTCAACCGGCGGGTCGAGGTCTGGCTGCGATAAACGTTACAAATACCCCTCGGAACGAAAACTTAATTCGCGTGATTTCCCGATGATTAAATGATCATGCAACGTGATTCCCAACGCTTGCGCCGCCGCATTCACCTGTGCCGTCATGGAAATGTCTTCCTCGGACGGGGTTGGATCGCCCGAAGGGTGATTATGCACCAATATCAACGCCGAAGCATTAAGTTCCAACGCCCGTTTCACCACTTCGCGTGGGTAAACCGGCACGTGATCCACAGTGCCGCGCGCCTGTTCTTCATCCGCGACAAGGGTGTTTTTCCGGTCCAGATAGAGCACGCGAAACTGTTCAGTCTCGCGGTGCGCCATGGTGGTATGGCAATAATCCAAAATCGCATCCCAACTTGAAATCACATGGGCGTGCATCACCTTGGACCGTGCCAATCGCTGTGCCGCCGCCTCGACAATCTTGAGTTCCTGCACCACCGCATCACCCACGCCCTTGATGTCAAGAAGCCGTTGCACAGGTGCCGACATCACCCGATTAAAATCCCCGAAAGTCGACAGTAAAAGATGCGCCAGCGGTTTCACATCCTGCCGCGGGATGGCGCGAAACAACACCAGTTCAAGCATCTCGTAATCCGGCAAGGCCGCCGCGCCCCCCGTCATAAAACGCGCGCGCAACCGTTTGCGATGATCCCGTATATACGACGGCAGCCGCCCATTTGGTAACGCGGGTTGTGCCGGAACAATCTGCACTTCGTCATCGTCAAACAACGAAAGCGGCCGCTCTGAAAAATGGTAGGCATGTGTCATGCTCCGATCTTCCCTAACAAATCTGAAATATTGGTTAACAAATGCAAAATGCCATGAGCGCGCCCAACACGCGTGCCGATAGTCAGGTATTCCTTACTTTGCGGCGCTGGCCCCTATATTTTATGGATAATTCCGCCATTCCCCTTCCCTTTGAGGCGTGGTTTTGCGACACTTGACAGGAAAATGCGGGCAAGGACGATGTAAATCATCGTAACATACCCCATATTAGGCCTAGAAAATTGAATTTGAATGGAGGAATTGATGGCGAATTTTGACGCACAAGTGAGGGAATCCCAAGAACAGGTCGCCGCCGCGCAGGCCAAGATAAGCGAGCTTACCGGCCGGATAGAAACCGCGCGCGAAAAGATGAAAGTCGGCGACGATATCATGATCGACATCGAAAACGCCAATCTTGACGACGTGCATGCCCACACCGACGTGATGAACGCCAATATCGCCGAATTGATCATGGGCCTTGATGATGTCACCGCCGGATTTTCGCGCGATTTCGACGAGATGCGCAACAAAACCGGCTGGGAAAGCTTCGTTGGCATTTTTTCAAGCGCCAAGTCGGATTCCATGCGTCAGGACCGGATGCGCACCGCATCAATCGACGACAAATTACAGGATCTGATCGGGAAATCCGACGTGATTACCAAACTTCTCGAAGGGCAATTGGCCGAATTGAATGTGCAAAAAGATCGCGTCGGGAGCAACCTCACCGAGACACTGGACGAACGCGAGTTCACCGTTAGCGAACTTGAAACCGTGCGCGCCACCATCATGGCGATGGACCCTGAAATCATCACCCTTGAGGGCAAAATTTCGGTTGAACAGGACGCCGCCGCACGCACCAAACTTGAAACCGAATTGGCCGAGATGAATGCGCGTTACAATGAATTGGTGCAGGACGAGCAGGTCAAACTCGCCAAATCGCAAACCTTGGAACGCTATATCGAGAAGGGCAAAACCTGGATTGATTCCTTGCAAAATCAGGCCGCGACCCAGATGGTTTTGATTAACAAACTTGAAACTGACACCAAACAACGGGTGGTCCTATATGACGCCCTGTCGAAATCGTTGAAAACCGCGCAACA
>JAUZRV010000261.1 GCA_030950105.1 Rhodobacterales bacterium
AAGCATTGCCCTGCCGACCGCCTGTCCGCACCGGGAAACGCTGGTCTCGATGATGGGGAGTATCAATGCTCAAAGCCCATGAGCAACGCCGCATCAGCCGCCCGAACACCCCCAGATATCAACCTTCAACGCACACTCTAAGCTCAGTTCAAAACGCCGCCGTCAACCCGGCCGATCCAGTGCGCCGGAAGGAAATACCCGGAGTCTGATGAATAATTCGGGTTAGGTTGGCAAACCACAAATGCGGGGTATGATCGCGGCAAATCCTTTGGAAAGGCTGCCTTATGCCCCGTTTTTTTCTCACCTTCCTGATCTCCCAGTTTTTTACACTTCCACTCATGGCCCAGCAGGCCGCCGATGCCATTGCCCCGGAACCCGCCGTTCAGGCCGCCATGGACGCCAAAAATGACAACCGTCCGGTGGATGCCGAAAACTGGATGGTGGTCGCCGCCAATCCTCACGCGGTCAATGCCGGTGCCAAAATCCTTGCCCAAGGCGGAACCGCCGCCGATGCAATGATTGCCGTGCAAACCGTTCTCGGGTTGGTTGAACCGCAATCGTCCGGCCTTGGCGGCGGTGCATTTCTGGTCTGGTATGATGCGGAAACCCGCGCCCTGACCACGCTTGACGCCCGCGAAACCGCGCCTTTGGCCGCCACCCCGCGCCTTTTCCAGAACGCAGACGGCAGCCCCAAAAAATTCTTTGATGCTGTGGTTGGTGGCCTGTCTGTGGGCACGCCGGGCACGCCGATGTTGCTGCAAGAGGCGCACCGTCGTTGGGGCCGCGCCAACTGGAACACCCTGTTTGACGACGCGATTACTCTTGCTGACAACGGGTTTTCCGTCTCGCCCCGTCTTGCCGCATTGGTCGCGCGCGACGCCGAAAGATTGGCCCGCTTCCCCACAACAGCCGCCTATTTCCTGCCGGACGACACCCCTATTATCGAAGGCGACACCCTTAAAAACCCCAATTATGCCAATACCTTGCGCGCGCTATCCACGCAAGGGGCCGATGCCCTCTATACCGGCCCAATAGCGCGCGACATCGTGGGCACCGTGCAAAATGCAACCGGCAACCCCGGCGTATTGTCGATGATCGACCTTGCCATTTACCGCGTAATTGAACGCCCCGCTGTTTGCGCCACTTACCGCGCCCACGAGGTTTGCGGCATGGGACCGCCGTCCTCGGGGGCGCTCACTGTCGGGCAAATTCTCGGCATATTGCGCGACGTTGATCTGCGCGCACTTGGTCCTGATAATGCCGAAAGCTGGCGCTTGATCGGGGATGCCTCGCGCCTCGCATTCGCCGATCGTGGCCGCTATATGGCCGATAGCGACTTTGTGCCGATGCCGACGCTTGGCCTGCTTGATACGGGGTATTTGGCGGATCGGGCCACCCTTCTTGACCGCGCCACCGCCCTTGAAACCGCGGCCCCCGGCGCGCCAAAATGGGACCACGCACAGCTATATGCGGACGATCAATCCATCGAATTTCCGTCCACCAGCCATATTTCCATCGTCGACAGATATGGCAATGCCCTGTCGATGACCACGACGATTGAAAACGGATTCGGCAGCCGTTTGATGACCTCCGGCGGATTCTTGTTGAACAACGAATTGACCGATTTTTCATTCCGCACCCACCGCGATGGCGTGCCGATTGCCAACCGGATCGAGCCGGGAAAACGCCCGCGTTCGTCCATGGCGCCGACCATCGTGTTACGTGACGGCGCGCCGGTTCTGGTCATCGGATCACCGGGCGGCAGCCGCATCATCGGCTATGTCGCGCAATCCATTATTGCCTATCTCGATTGGGATATGGACGTGCAACAGGCGGTCGCCATGCCGCATTTGGTCAACCGTTTTGGAACCTATGATATCGAAGAAGGCACATCCGCCGCCGGTTTCGAATCCGCGTTAACGGCAAAAGGATTCAAGGTCAAACTTCGCGGATTAAATTCAGGATTGCACGCGATTTCCATCGGTGAGACCCTGCAAGGCGGCGCTGATCCAATACGTGAAGGCATTGCCATAGGTGGCTGATATCACGAGGTAAATTTATTATCCCTCGGAAATCCACGTGGCGCCATACGTCCGGCACTGGCGCGTTTTCCGGTCCATTCCAATAGATCGGTTTGCGTGCGCGTGCGCCCCGCCGGATCAAGCCAACTCAACCCGTCGGCAATGTCAAAAGTGGTCGCATCCGACAATCCGCCATCTTTGTATTTCTGCAATCGCACGCCCTTGCCACGGCCCATTTCCGGCAGCTCGGCAATTGGGAAAACCAGAACCTTGCGGTTCTCGCCAACCGTCGCAATATGATCGCCGGTCACCGCCTTACAGATCAATGCACGGGTGTCACCGCGCACATTCAACACCTGTTTGCCGCTGCGGGTCTGGGCGATCACCTCGTCTTCGGGCACCACAAATCCGTCGCCCGCAGATGATGCGACCAGCAATTTTCGCGTCGGCGCATGGATAAACAAATCCAGTATTCCCGCGTCATTTGGCAGATCCACCATCAGGCGCAGAGGTTCCCCCATGCCGCGCCCACCGGGCAAAATTGAGGCCGAAATCGTATAGAACCGCCCGTTTTCACCAAACACCAACAAACGGTCGGTAGTTTCGGCATGGAAAATAAACTTTGGCCCGTCGCCATCTTTGAATTTCAACGGTTTATCAAGCGCGACATGCCCCGACAGCGCCCTGATCCACCCCATTTCGGAACAGACCACCGTAATTGGTTCACGGTCAATCATCGCCTCGATCGGCACATCCTCGACGGTGCCCGCCTCGGCAAAAACCGTGCGCCGCGCGCCGCCTGCATAATCTTTGCCGAACTGTTTTTTTGTCTCTTTCAACAGCTCCACAATCCGCGCCCACTGAAGGCCGGCATCGTCAAGAAGATCTTCCAATCCGGCGCGTTCTTCCATCAACGCATCACGTTCGCGTTGCAATTCAATTTCTTCCAACCGCCGCAAACTGCGCAGCCGCATGTTCAAAATCGCCTCGGCCTGCACTTCGCTCAGGGTCGGCTCCCCGGTCAAAACCCGCGGCGCAACATAATCGGCCTCGGTCATGGCGCGCACATGTGATCCGCCCCAATCTTCGCGCATCAACGCCGATTTCGGATCATCATCGTAACGGATAATATCAATCACCCGATCCAGATTGAGGAACGCAATAATGAACCCCTCGAGCACCTCAAGGCGATGATCAATCTTGTCGAGCCGATGTTTGGAACGTCGCAACAACACATCACGTCGATGATCAAGAAAGGCGCGTAACACCTCCTTCATGCTGCAAACTTTCGGGGTCAGCCCGTCAATCAATACATTCATATTGAGAGAGAACCGCACCTCGAGATCGCTGCTGCGATACATCATCCCCATCAACACATCGGCATCGACGTTTTTGGAACGCGGCTCTAGGACAAGGCGGATATCCTCGGCGCTCTCGTCGCGCACATCCGCCAATATCGGAATTTTCTTAAGCTGGATCAGCTCGGCAATTTTTTCAATCAGGCGCGATTTTTGCACTTGATACGGGATTTCGGTCACTACAATTTGCCATTGCCCGCGCCCCAGATCCTCGATTTCCCATTTGCACCGCAACCGGAACGACCCGCGCCCGGTGCGATAGGCCTGTGCAATGCTTTCGGGGGGTTCAACAATCACCCCGCCGGTCGGAAAATCCGGCCCCGGCACATAATTCAACAACGTATCGTCGCGCGCATCCGGCACTTTGATCAGGTGCAGACAGGCATCAATCAACTCGGCAATATTATGCGGCGGTATATTGGTCGCCATACCCACGGCGATGCCGCTTGACCCGTTGGCCAACAGATTTGGAAACGCCGCTGGCAACACCACGGGTTCAGTTAATGTGCCGTCGTAATTCTCGCGGAAATCAACCGCATTTTCCGCCAGCCCTTCCAACATGGCCTCGGCCACCGCGGTCATACGCGCCTCGGTATACCGCGCCGCCGCCGGATTATCGCCGTCGATATTGCCGAAATTGCCCTGCCCGTCGACAAGTGGGTAGCGCACGTTGAAATCCTGCGCCAATCGCGCCATCGCATCATAAATCGCGGCATCGCCGTGCGGGTGATAGTTGCCCATCACATCGCCGGAAATCTTGGCCGATTTACGAAATCCGCCGTTGCTCGCCAATTTCAATTCGCGCATCGCATATAGAATCCGCCGATGCACAGGTTTCAACCCGTCGCGCGCATCCGGCAATGCGCGGTGCATAATTGTCGACAACGCATAGGTCAGATACCGCTCGCCAATGGCGCGGCGCAATGGCTCGGTAAGATCGGTATCGCCGGATTTTGGGTCGTCTGAATTGTCGCTCATAACCGCGTGTGTAGTCATGGTTTCGCCCATGGTCCAGAGGATTTACACGCTCAATCACCCGACCCGCTGGGAACCGTGACAAATAATTCCCCTCCTATCGCGACACGAATCGGCTATACAAGGCAAGTTGGTGATTTTTTTGGGTATTGGGTTAAGGGGGGCAGCCGATGTGGCGCTTCATTTTGGTGACGTTTGTATTTTTGGGATGGTCTTTTTATGAACTGAGCGATGATGCGGATTTCACGCCCGAACAGCGCATTGCACAAAGTGATGTCCCGCAAGAAACCACCCCAACCCAAGGAGTTTCCGCAGTCGCACCCGTGACCGAAACAGCCGGTTATGCGACGCCTAGACCCATCGCCCTGCCCCATACCACCACGTTTGCACCCGTCACATTGGCAAGCCTGCCAGCGCCTGAAACCCGAAATTCCGCCTTCGCGGTTGATACGGGAAACGCCCGCAGAGTGCCCCGGACAGACGTTGAAACAGAAGCCGAAACCGCGACACAGGCCGACCAACCCGCCCCCCCACAGACCGCCGTCGTGCCCCCCTCAAACCCCGTAAAGCCCAAATATATCAGGGAAGTGCGCGGCACCCGCGTCAATATGCGTGGCGGGCCGGGCACCCGATATTCGGTTTTGGCAAAACTAACCAAAGGCATGGAAGTCGAAGTTATTGGCATCCCCGGCGATGGCTGGGTAAAACTGCGCGTAATTGAAACCGGACGCGTTGGCTGGATGGCGGAACGTCTGGTAACGGCGGCTATCGACCGCTAGATCCGCGCTTGGGTTGTTGGATCAAACAGATGGATCGCATTGCCCGGTATCGTCAACGGCAGGCCCTCGCCGGCGGCAAATTTTTGAATCCCCTCAAACCGCGCCACAACGCCGGTGCTATTGTCGCCAAAACTACCGTGCACCAACGTGTCAGCGCCCAATTGTTCAACCACCCCGACATCAAGGGTCACATGCGTGTTGGCGGCGACGCCGACCTCGAAATGTTCGGGGCGCACACCGAGAACCACCGCTTTCCCCGCCAAATCACTGCGCGCCTCGGGTAGATCAATCGCGCCGCCTTTGCCCAATGTCACCTGCGTTCCATCGCTTGATATTTGCGCATGCAACAGATTCATTGAGGGCGACCCGATGAACCCCGCAACAAACATCGACGCGGGCCGTTCGTAAATCTCGATCGGGGTGCCAAGTTGCTCCACCACACCGCCATTCAACACCGCCAAACGGTGCCCCAACGTCATCGCCTCGACTTGATCGTGGGTCACATACACGCTGGTAATCCCGAGATCTTCCTGAAGTTTCTTGATCTCGAGACGCATTTGCACCCGCAATTTGGCATCCAGATTCGACAGCGGTTCATCAAACAAAAACACCGACGGTTCACGCACAATCGCGCGCCCCATCGCCACCCGTTGCCGTTGCCCACCCGACAATTGCCGCGGATTCCGGTCAAGATAGTCGGTCAGTTCCAAAATCTTGGCGGCGCGGTCTACCCGTGCATCAATCTCGTCTTGCGGCACCTTGGCGATTTTGAGAGCATAGGCCATATTCTTGCGCACCGACATATGCGGATAGAGCGCGTAATTCTGAAACACCATGGCAATGTCGCGCTGTGCCGGTTCAAGGTCGTTCACCCGCCGCCCCGCAATTGAAATATCGCCCGCTGTGATGCTCTCTAACCCCGCAATCATCCGCAACAATGTCGATTTACCACACCCCGACGGGCCAACGATGACCACAAATTCACCGTCATGGATTTCCCAGTCGACGCCTTTGATCACCGCGGTCTCGCCGTAGGATTTGCACACGCCTTGTAAAGTTATCTCAGCCATTTCCAGCTCCTTATTTATCGGTCTCGGTCAGGCCTTGAACGAACATTTTTTGCATTGAAAGAACCACGAATATCGGTGGCACCATTGCCAGCAATGTGGTCATCATAATCAGATTCCATTCCGGCGATAGTTCTGCGGATTCAAGCATTTGCTTGATCCCCATCACCACGGTGAAATATTCGGCATCGGTGGTGATCAACAGCGGCCACAGGTATTGGTTCCACCCGTAAATAAACAGGATCACAAACAGCGCCGCGATATTGGTGCGCGACATCGGGATCAGGATATCCCAGAAAAACCGCATTGGCCCCGCCCCGTCGACCCGCGCCGCCTCAAGCATCTCGTCGGGGATGGTCAGAAAAACCTGCCGGAACATAAATGTCGCCGTCGCCGAGGCAATCAACGGCAGGCTCATCCCCATGTAGGAATTCAACATTTGCAGGTCGGCCACCACTTTGAATGTCGGGAAAATCCGCACTTCGACCGGCAACATCAGGGTGATAAAGATCATCCAGAAAAACCCCATGCGAAACGGAAACCGGAAATACACTATCGCAAACGCCGAGATCAACGAGATCGCGATTTTCCCGATTGAAATCATCATCGCCACGATCAACGAATTGAATAACATCAACCCCACCGGAATCCCGCCCGCGCTTTGCACCCCGTCAAACAGCACCGCCTTCATATTGACCAGAAACTGATCCCCCGGCAGCAATGGCAACGGCACCTGCGTCATGCGCACCGCGTCATGGGTCGCGGCCACAAACGTCACCCAGATCGGGAACGCCACCAACGCCACCCCGCAAATCAACATCACATGCGCAAACAGCGTGGTAAAAGGTCGATTCTCAATCATCTCAATACTCCACCTTGCGTTCGATATAGCGGAACTGGATCACCGTCATGACGATCACAATCCCCATCAATATCACCGACTGCGCCGCCGACCCGCCCAGATCAAGCGCGACCGACCCGTCATACCACACCTTGTAAACAAGGATTTCCGTCGCCTTCGCCGGCCCACCTTGGGTAATTGCGTGCACAATCCCGAACGTGTCGAAAAACGCATACACAATATTCACCACCAACAAGAAAAACGTTGTTGGTGTGATTAGCGGGAAAATAATGCTCCAGAACCGCTTGAACGGCCCCGCGCCATCAATCGCCGCCGCTTCTATCAACGATTTCGGGATCGAATGGATCGCCGCCACAAAGAACAGGAAATTATACGCGATTTGTTTCCACACGGCGGCCACAATGACCAACCCCATCGCCTCGCCGCCATTCAATTTGTGGTTCCAGTCATACCCGACCGTGTTCAATGCATAGGCAAATATGCCCAACGTCGGGTCAAACATAAACACCCACAACGCCCCCGCCACCACCGGCGCCACCGCATAGGGCCAGATCAACAAGGTGCGATAGGTGTAAACGCCGCGGCTAATCCGGTCGATCATCGCCGCCAATGCCAACGCTATCGACATCGCCGAAAATGCCACAACAAAACTAAAGAACGCGGTGCGTTTGAACGCGCCCAGATAATATTTATCGTCAAATAGCGCCTGAAAATTCTCGAATTTCACAAATTCGCTGCCCAAACCAAACGCATCTTCCAACAGAAACGATTGATAAAGCGCCTGACTGGCCGGCCAGATAAAGAAAACAATCGTGATGATAATCTGCGGCGCAACCAACAGATAAGGCAGGATCGAAGGGCCAAAGTGCACACGCTTGAGCATCAATTTCGCTTTCGCAGGAGTTCAAAAAACTCTGGCCCATCACAGACAGGCCAGAGAAATATCACATAAATACCGAGGGGTTAGACCCGATTATTTGTTGGCACGCTCGAATTTGGCCAACAATGCGTCGCCACGTTCGGCGGCTTCGTCCAATGCTTCGGACGCGGTTTTTGTGCCCGCCCAAACCGCTTCGAGTTCTTCGTTGATAATGTCACGGATTTGAACAAAGTTCCCGAACCGGATGCCGCGCGAATTGGCGGTTGGCGTATTAAGGCTCAACTGCTTGATCGCGGTGTCCGTGCCCGGATTGCTGTCATAGAACCCTTGCTCTTGCGACAATTCATAGGCGGCCGTGGTGATCGGAACATAGCCGGTTTCCTGATGCCACCACGCCTGCACTTCTGCCGACGACATATAGTTCATGAATTCCGCGACACCTTTGTAATCGCCCTGATCCTTGCCACGCAGCACCCAGAGAGTGGCCCCGCCAATGATCGAGTTTTGCGGAGCATCGGCAACATTGGTATCAAGTGGCAACATCGCCTGACCGAATTTAAATTCGGATTGGGTTTTGATGCCGCCGTAATAGGCCGACGAATTCATCCACATCGCACATTCGCCGGACGTAAACATCGAGAGACTGTCACCGCGACGACCGCCATATTTGAACGCGCCCGAGGCCTGACTATCGGCAATGGCCTGAATACGGGCCTTTACCGCGTCGTTGTTGAACGTGAACCGGGTTTCAAGACCGCCAAAACCGTTTTCCAAGGTGCCGGTTGCAATGTCATGCCACGCGCTAAAATTCTCGATCATCACCCAGCTTTGCCAGCCGAATGAATATCCACAGTCATACCCGGCTGCGAGAAGCTTCGTAGTGGCCGCATCCATTTCGTCCCATGTGGTCGGGGCGGCTGCGATACCGGCTTTGTCAAATGCGTCTTGGTTATACCACAACACAGGTGTCGAGGAATTGAACGGCATCGACAGAAGATCGCCATCGGTGGTCTCGTAATAGCTCACCACCGCGGGCAGATAGGCGGATTTGTCAAACGCTGTGCCGGAATCGGCCATCACCTCGGAAATCGGATAAACCGCGCCTTTGGCGGCCATCATTGTCGCGGTGCCGACTTCGAAAACCTGCACAATATGGGGCTGCTCACCGGCGCGGAATGCGGCCACGGCGGCGGTCATGGTTTCGGTGTAGTTGCCTTTATACGAAGGCACCACTTTGAATTCGCTTTGGCTTTCGTTGAAACCGTTTGCGATACGTTCGACCCGTTCGCCGTTGGCGCCGCCCATTGCGTGCCACCACTGGATTTCGGTTTGCGCCATTGCGCCGGTCGCCATCGCGGTAAGCGAGGCAACGGTCAATGCGCCCAATGTAAATTTCTTGAATGTCATGATCTGTCTCTCCACTGTTTGGAAAACCGTTATGGCCCCCCGTTTGTTCTTGCGCCCAAAACATCACAGCACCATGACGGCCGATTGCGAAAATCCGACAATCGGACACGTCTCACGCTACGCCATAAGCATTGCTTTGGAATCATACCGCCAGAATTGCCAGAGTTTCGCCTCACGTCAAGTTTTCGTTCGTTATTTTCGATTCTCTTTCGGATTACCCCCTTACGCCGAAAAGTTTCGGCCGAGATGCATTAACCATTTTTCCACAATGTGGTTATGCCACGCAGTTTCCGCAGATTTTCGCCGCCAGAACCGAAAACAGGTATTTTCACAGTATAACGTAGGCATGGAAACCATTCGTTATCAGGGTGATTCAGAGAAAGTGGGATTATCGTTCTGCCGCGATGATCTCGACTGCCTTTGCGCGGTTATCCTGTACGAGTTCAATCGCCCTGGTTGGTGATTTTGCGATGCGTTTGAGCAGGGTGATAGCGGCGCTGGT
>JAUZRV010000262.1 GCA_030950105.1 Rhodobacterales bacterium
ATCTCCTTCATAGCAAACATTGCTCGAAAGAGACCGGAACGTAACCGTGACAAGACCATGATGCCGCATACCCTCACAGTGTTCAGTGCGCCTCTCGCCAGAAACGTGTGATTCAAGTTTCTGGCGAGACGCTTTAAATTCCGTTGCCTGATCTGATGTGCCGGTATATTTCTCGGGCAAGTTTCAGGTATTCGTGATAAAAAAGGGCAATGATGACAGGTTTCTCAATTGATACGCGCGTGAGTTTTGGTGACTGTGATCCGGCGGGCATCGTCTATTACCCGAATTATTTCGTCTGGATGGATCGCACATTTCACGAATTTTTGCGGGTGCATCTCGGCGGGCATGCGTTGATGTGCCGTGAATTAGGTGCGCAGGGAATCGGCCTGATGAATACGGAAATGAATTTCCGATCACCCGCACGCGAAAACGATCTTTTGACGGTGCAGATCACCGGAATTGATTGGTTGGAAACGCGGTTCGAGATCGGCTACGTAGCGCATATCGGCGAGCGCCTGATTTTCAAAGCCACAGAATTACGTGGGGTTTTTATTCCGGTTGATGGGCGGTTACGGGCGGGAAATGTTGCGGACCTGCGTCGGCGGCTTGAGCAGGCAACACAGATCAACGAATAATTGGAGCATAACCATGCACGCAGAGAAAACCGGCAACCCTGCCACCGCGACAAATCGGGTCTATGATGCCTATTTCTTCGATCTTGACGGGACGATCTATCTGGGAGACCGTCTATTGCCGGGGGTTGTGGAATTGTTCGATTGGTTGGTGGCGCAGGATTTGCCCTATGCCTTTGTCACCAATAACCCGTCCAAAACCGTAACCACCTACGAGACGCGACTGGAAAGCCTCGGTTTGCCGGCCAGGGGGCGGGTGATCACGTCGGGCACGGCCACGGTGAAGTGGTTGCAGACACATCGCAAGGGCGCGGTTGTTTATCCAATTTCCGAACCGCCCCTCATTGAAACCCTGACCGAGGGCGGTATTGAAATTTCCGATGACCCAAACAAGATTGATATTGTGATCGCCAGTTTTGACCGCACGTTTGATTATGCCAAACTGGATATCGCGTTTCGGGCCATTGTCGAGGAAAAGCGGGCGATTTTAGTAGCAACAAATCCGGATCGGTATTGCCCGATGGAACACCGTCTTGGGGTGCCCGATGCCGGTGCGATTATTGGTGCGATTGAAGGCTGCACCAATGTCAAATGCAGCTATGTGTTTGGCAAACCCGCGCCCGCTCTGGTCGAGATCGCGGCGGAAATTCTCGGGGTATCGGTCGCGCGTTCGGTGATGATCGGCGACCGGCTCTATACCGATATTGCGATGGCGATTAATGCCGGAATGGACGGCGCTCTGGTTCTTACGGGCGATAGCACGATGGCCGAGGTCATGGAATCGGACGTTGCAGACCGGCCACTGCTCTGTCTGGAAAACATCGGGCAATTGATCGCCAAACCATAGAGTGAGCGCAGCCCAAGCACAAAAAATGATGCGCGGTTAAAACCCGATCAGGAACAACAGGCCCGCACCACCATATCCGGTTTGGGTCACTTGGCCGTCGGTGTTTTCACCAAATTGAAAGATACCAAAACTGTTGTTGTCGCCGGTTTGGTCAAGTGAGGCGTTATGGTTGTTGCCCTCCTGTTGGATCAGGCCGATATTGCCGCTGCCATTCTGGCTTAGGCTGGCAAGATTACCGATCCCGTTTTGGGTGATATGGCCGTTTGATTTGATGTCCTTGACCACCCGGTAAAACACAAGTCCGGTGCGGATTGCGGCGGCTTCTTCGTTGTTTTGCGCATTGAACGAGACGCTAAAATTACCACCGGCAGATGCGGGTGTGGTAAAAATGATCATTGCCATCGTGGCGAGGAAAGCGGCGCGTATCGGTTTTGAATGTATCATGCTGTAATCTCCGGTTGGGTTTAAGTCGTGAATTGGCGATGGTTGTTTTGATAATCCAACACTCGCCGTGCACCCGGAGTTAGGCAATGACCGTACGTGGTTAGGCAATGACGCCACGATTGTTAACGAATAGCAACGTGTGGTTTGCCTTCTTCAAGGGGATGGGCCAAGCTGAGCGAATATTTGAAGACGTAATTCAAGGGCAGGACCGAACGAGATGCAGCACACAGAGACCAAATTTGCGCTTATCGGGGCAGGGCCGATGGGATTGGCGATGGCCAAAACGCTGTTGGAGCAAGGCATAGAATTTCAAGGTTTTGAACTTGCGGATGATGTGGGCGGGTTGTGGGATATTAACGCGCCGCTTTCGACAATGTATGAATCCGCGCATCTGATTTCGTCGAAAACCATGACGGAGTTTTCCGATTTTCCAATGGGCGAAGATATGGCCGAATATCCGTCGCATCACCAGATGAAGACGTATTTTCAGGAATTCGCCAAGCATTTTGATCTTTACCGGCACTATAAATTTGGCACCAAAATTCTTTCGGTGGTGCCGTTGGGGGGGGATGGCGACGGTTGGAAAATCACCTGGGCCGGGCTGGATGGAAAACAGAACGAGGCAGTTTTTGCCGGTGTTCTCATTGCCAACGGCACACTTGCCGAGCCGAATATGCCAGAGTTCAAAGGTGATTTCGCGGGCGAATTGATCCATTCATCGGGCTATCGGTATCCCGAACAATTTGCCGGAAAACGGGTGTTGATTGTTGGCGCGGGAAATTCGGGTTGCGATATTGCCGTGGATGCGATTCACCACGGTAAATCCTGCGATTTGTCGATGCGGCGCGGTTACTATTTTGTGCCCAAATATGTGTTTGGCGTGCCTGCCGACACTATGGGTGGCAAAATCAAACTGCCGATGTGGCTTAAACGGCGGGTGGATGGCACAATTTTGCGCTGGTTCGTTGGGCAGCCGGAAAAATACGGATTTCCCAAGCCTGATTACGCGCTTTATGAATCGCATCCGGTGGTGAATTCATTGATCCTGTTTCATGCGGGGCACGGCGATCTCAAGGTGCGTGCGGATATTGACCATTTCGCCGGCAAGACCGTGTTTTTCAAAGACGGGAGCCAAGCCGAGTATGACATGATTCTGGCGGCAACCGGATATCGCCTGCATTATCCGTTTATTGAGGATGCGTTGCTTAATTGGCGGGGGGATGCGCCACATCTATATCTCAATGCGATGCACCCCGAGCGCGACGATTTGTTTGTTCTGGGCATGGTCGAGGCGTCGGGTCTTGGGTGGCAGGGGCGTCACGAACAGGCCGAAATGGTGGCGCTCTATATTGCCGGATTGCGTGAAAAAACGGCGGCGGCTGTGGTATTGCAGACCAAAAAATCCGGTAATTTCAATCGCGCAACCGGCGGCATGAACTATATAGATTTGCCGCGCATGGCATATTACGTGGACAAAGCCACCTATCGCGGGGCGGTCACCGGACATATCAAAGCATTAAAAGCGGGGCAGGCATGAACAATATTGATACGGTTACTTTGAATTTCAGCGCAGGAAGCCTGAGCCTGCTCAACGGGATTCTGGCAATTGTAATGTTTGGTATTGCGCTTGATCTCAAGCTGGCGGATTTTAAAGCGCTGGTGACGGCCCCAAAGTCGCTTTTGGCCGGTATGGTCTCGCAGTTTCTATTGCTTCCGGCGTTAACGTTTCTGTTGATACTGGCGTTTGAACCGATGGCGTCGATTGCTCTCGGGCTTATCCTTGTGGCCGCTTGTCCGGGGGGCAATATTTCGAATTTCATCACCCATCGGGCGGGGGGTAATACCGCGCTATCGGTGTCGATGACCGCAATTGCCACCTTTGGTGCATTGATTATGACACCCTTCAATATCGCATTTTGGGGCAATCTATATGCGCCGACCCGCGCCATTTTGCAGAGTATTACAATTGATCCGGTGTCGTTGGCGATCACTGTCGGATTTATGCTGTTGCTGCCGTTGATCCTGGGGATATTTCTAAACAGTTACCGGCCTGCATTGGCGGCGCGTATTCGCAAGCCGATGCAATGGCTTTCAATGGGGATATTCCTGGCGTTTATTGTGCTGGCGCTGGCGGCGAACTGGGGATTTTTCCTGCAATTCGCGGGCATGGTTGCGGTTTTGGTTGTGGTGCATAATGCCTTGGCGTTTGGGGCGGGGTATTTTACGGCGCGGATCGCGGGGGTAAGCGAATACAGCCGGCGCGCCATCACCATTGAAACCGGAATTCAGAACTCGGGCCTTGGGCTGGTGTTGATTTTCGGCTTTTTCGGGGGGCTTGGCGGAATGGCTGTTGTGGCGGCATTCTGGGGGATCTGGCACGCCATTTCCGGGATAGCACTTGCAACGCTGTGGTCACGAACCGAGGCAAAACGATGAGCAAGATATTGATAACCGGGGCCGCCGGTATGGTCGGTCAAACGCTTTTGGACTTGCTCGGGGGGATGCCGGAACTGCGCATTATTGCAACCGATATCCGGCGCCCGAAAACGATGCGGGACAATGCGGTATTTGAACAGATGGATGTGCGCGGCCCCGACCCCGATACGGTTTTCGCCACGCATAAACCCGATGTCGTAGTGCATCTTGCGTCCATCGTGACACCTGGAAAAAATTCGACACGGGACGCGGAATATGCGGTGGATGTGACAGGCACCGAGAATGTTCTGGTTGCGTGTCTTGAACACAAAGTGCGACGGGTTGTGGTGACATCTTCGGGGGCGGCCTATGGGTATCATGCCGAAAACGAAATGCCCTTATGCGAGAGTGATCCGGTGCGCGGGAACGTCGAATTTGCCTATTCATGGCACAAGCATCTGGTCGAGGAGATGCTATCGGCGGCGCACAGAAATGACCCGCAGCTTGAACAGGTGGTGTTGCGCGTGGGGACAGTTTTGGGCGCAGGCGTTGAAAACCAGATCACCGGATTGTTTCACAAACCACGGCTTCTTGGCCTGACCGGACACGATAGCCCGTTTGTGTTTATTTGGACGCGTGACCTTGCCAATATCCTGTTGCGTGCGGCGACAGACGGGCCAACGGGGATTTTCAATGTGGCCGGAGACGGCGCAATGCGGGTGCAGGATTTGGCCGCAGCCATGGGAAAAACCGTGCGTTGGGTGCCGCCGCGTTTGATCGCGCTGGCGCTTGGCATTGCCAAACCTTTGCGGTTGTCACGGTATGGTCGCGAACAGGTGCGGTTTCTTCAATACCGTCCGGTGTTGGACAATTCCGCGCTGAAGAATGTGTTCGGGTATACGCCGGAAAAAACCAGCGCCGAGGTTTTTGATCTTTGGTGGTCCGCACAATCGGGCCAAGACCGTGGGTAAAACCGCGGTTATAACCGGCGGTGCCGGCGGGTTGGGGCGTGCCTTGGCCACGGCGTTGCAAGATGACGGATGGGTCACGGCGTTGGTCGATATATCGGTGCAGGATATTGAAAACGGTCCCCAACAACACGGGTATCAATGTGATTTGACCGATGCGGCGCAAACGCGCGGGGTATGTGCGCAGATTTGTGCAGATTACCCGAGCATTGATTTGGTGATTTACAACGCCGGTGTCACGCATATTACGCTATTCGCAGAGAGTGATATGGCGGCGCACCGCAAGGTTTTCGAGATCAATTATTTTGCAGCCGTGGCCTGCGCGCAGGCATTTTTGCTGCCTTTACGCCACTCAAAGGGAACCCATTTGGCGATTTCTTCAGTGGCCGGCTTTTCGCCGCTTTTGTGGCGCACATCATATGCGGCAAGCAAGCATGCGTTGGAAGGTTTCTTTAAATCCCTGCGTTCGGAGGAACGGAAATTCGGGGTGCGCACGGTGATTGCCGCGCCGTCATTTGTCGCGACCAATATCGGAAACGGGGGGCGTGATGCCTCGGGTCTTGCGCGGCCCGGATCGGCCAAGGACGGTGTGGATTATATGAGCGCGCCAGAGGCCGTCGTGGTCATTTTGAACGGCCTGAACCGGAAGCGCGATTTTATTCCCGTCGGGCGGGTGGCATGGCTGTCTTGGGGGGTAAATCGGCTGTCGCCGCGGATTTTTCAGCGGTTAATGGAACGAAAAATCAACCGGGAATAGGGGATAGAAAATGCAGAAACAGATCGAAACCATTTTCGGTGAGTTCGGCCATTTCCGGTTCTGATAGATCCTCGTAATGGGTGAGAATCCAGCGGTCCATCGCCATCCCCATCGCCATCAGCATATCAATGAGAAGTGATTCCGGCAGGTCAGTGCGGAAGATGCCAAGCGCCTGCCCGCGCTGTAGCAAAAGGGTTATCCAATTGCTGAAATCCCCGATGATTTCTTCGGTGAGCGCGCGATCTTCGTTGTTTTCAAGGCAGCGATAGAACATGCGCCCCGCGGTGACCATTTCGGGCGATTTTTCAACAATTACCTTCATGTCCTGAACCATTTGCATAAGAGCAGGCCATAGGGTGTCGGCGGTCAAATTGTCAATATCGACCAAATGATGCAGGTCTAATGCCGGTTTGAGAGTGTGTTCAAGGGTTTGGCGGAACAGGTCGGATTTGTCAGAAAAGTAGTGATAAAACGACGACTTACTCATCCCGACCTGCGCTATGATGCGGTTCAGAGACGCTTGTTTAAAGCCGTGTTTGGAAAATTCGTCACTAGACATGGTAAAAAGCAGGGCGCGTTTTTCGGCGGGAATTTTGCTGGATCCGTGATCAGACATATCTTGACAGGGCCTTGAGTGAGGATTAAGTGCAAATTGTGGACTGGCCAGTACATAGCAATTTTTACCCCGCTTTCACGAGGTTGGCAAGCGGGATTTTCCCGATTTGAAACGAGAAGGATATGTCATGGCAAGCCCCGAAAACGCACCCTTTGTGACCCGCCGAAAAGCGATGTCCCTATTTGCCGGTGTTTCGGCGGCTATGGTTGTGGGGCAACCAGTCTTGGCGCAGGATGCGGGCGGAATTCTTCGGGGCGCATTTGATAATTGGCGGGCCGATAGTTCGCATGCGGTGGTCGAAATGAAGATCAAACGCAACAGCGGCACCCGTTCCCTAACCATGGAGAGCTGGACGCTAGGTGACAAAAAAGCATTGGTTCGGTTTACCGCTCCGGCGCGCGACGCGGGCAACGCAACGCTGCAATTGGGCAACGCAACCTATGTGTTTAACCCCAAACTTAATCAGGTGATCAAACTCCCGGCGAGCGCGATGACGCAATCCTGGATGGGGTCGGATTTTTCCTATAATGATCTGTCGCGATCACAAAAAGTAGTGAATGATTATACCCACCGGATTATCGGCAGCAGCCGCCATGCGGGCAAGAAAGTTACGATTATTGAATCGATTCCGAAACGCGGCAAGCCGATTGTTTGGGGCAAACAGATTCTTGCGGTGCGCAGCGATGGGGTTTTGATTCAAGTCGAATATTTTGATCAAGTGGGCGCGCGGGTGCGGGTGATGAAAACCGACAAGGTTGGTCGGATCGGCGGGCGGCCCTATCCAATGGTTCTGACGATGAAAACCGATGCCAAACCAGGGCAATACACCCGGATCACCACAAAATCGGCCGAATTCAATCTTTCAATTCCTGCTTATGTTTTTACCAAATCCAATCTGCAAAATCCGAGGTAACACAATATGATTGCCGCGCTTGCATGGCGTAATATCTGGCGTCAACCGATCCGCACTGCTCTTTCGATATTGGGGATGGCGTTTGCATCGGTTTTGCTGGTTTTTATGTTGTCGTTCCAATTCGGGTCATATGACACGATGAAATCGAGTATGCTCAAAATTAGCGATGGATTCGGTCAGTTTCAGGTCGCAGGATATAAAAACGACCCCGAAATTGACAAGGTGATCATCGATCCCGCCAGTCTGCGCGCGGAACTTGCGCAATTTACGGCCATCTCGGCAAGCACCGCACGCAGCTCCGGTTTTGTATTGCTGGCCAATGGCGAGCGCAGTTTTGCTGCGGCGGTTGTCGGCATTGATCCGGTGAATGAACCGCAGGTTTCCACGCTTTCTACATTGGTGAAACAAGGCCGTGCGCTGACGGCGAGAGATACAAATTCCATCATAATCGGTGATGGATTGGCGCGTAATTTGCGGCTCTCGCTGGGGGATCCGGTGACCATGCTTGGCACCGGTATGGATGGGTCGATTGCGGCGGATGTTCTTGTTGTGAAAGGGATTTTCAAAACCGGCGTTGCCGAGATTGACCGGCAAATTGCGCAGATCCCGATTGCGCGTTTTGACGAAGCGTTTCTGATGGATGGCGCGGTGAATGTTGTCGCCATTAGCGGAGACGATTTTTATGACATTGAAAATCTGGGTGCCGAAATGCGCGATATCGCGGTCAAACACGGGTTGGTTTATCTTGATTGGGCAGAGCTTCAGCCAGCCGTTAAATCGGCGATTGCCCTTGATATGAGCACGGCAATGTTGATGTATGCGACGTTGGTAATTGTGGTGGTTTTCATCATTCTCAACACGCTTTATATGTCGGTCCTCGAACGCACCCGGGAATTTGGCATGTTATTGGCGTTGGGCATGAAACCTGCGCAAATTGGGCGGCTGGTTTGGGCCGAGATGATATTTCTGTCGCTGCTGGGCACGGGTATTGGCGTTGCAATTGGCATTGCGATAACCGCCTATGTGCAGTCGGTCGGAATCGCGTTTGAGGGGCTAGACGAAATTTATGCCCAGTGGGGCCTGCCGTCACGGATGTATCCCAAAATGACGCTGTTTCGGGTGCTGATCGGGCCGGGGGCAATCGTTGTCGCGATCTCGGTTTTGGGGGTTATTCCCTATCGTCGGGCGCTTGGCCTGGAGCCGGTTCCAGCGATGGCAGCATAGGGAAGGCGGATGCAAAACCTCAAAACACTTGCCCCATTGGCGTGGCGCAATCTGTGGCGCAATACACGGCGCACGGTAATCACATTAATTGTGGTGTCGGTCGGCCTTTGGTCGGTGCTTTTCTTCAATTCGTTTCTCAATGCCTGGGGGCAGGCGGGAAAAGATGCGGTTCTCGATCTTTTGATCGGGCAGGGGCAGATCCACGCCCAAGGTTATATGGATGATCCAAGCATCGAGCGTTTGATGCGCCCCCCTGAGGGCACATTTTTGGAGGCGCTTGAAGCCGGGGAAATTGGCGCGTGGAGTATGCGATTGCAACTTCCCGGTGTGGTGGTGTCAGAGTATAAAACCCTGCCGGTGAATATGGTTGGCGTTGATCCGGCCGCCGAACGTATCCTATCGTCGATCCCTGAAAAAATCGTCAAAGGGCGCTATCTTTTGGATGCGCATGACAGCAGCGTTATTCTCGGTATTTCGCTTGCTGAACGTTTGAAAACGGGTGTTGGGCGGCGGGTTATTTTGATGTCGCAGAATGTCGCCGGTGCCCTGTCCGAACAGAGTTTTGACGTGGTCGGGATATATGATGCGGACAAAGCGACAGAAGATTATTACGCCTTTACCGGCCTTGTGGCGGCGCAAAAATTTGTCGGGCTTGATGATGAAATTGCCCAGATTACCTTTACCATTCCCGAAGAAGAAGCGCTTGAAAGCACCGTTGCACGCCTCGCATTGGCAGCGCCTGATCTTGATGTGCGGCCGTGGAAACAACTGTCGCTATTTCTGGCAACCACAGACAGTTTCATGCAGAATTTTATCTATATTTGGTTGGCGGTGGTGTTTTCACTGATGGCGATTGGCATTGTGAACACGCAATTGATGGCGGTGTTTGAGCGCACTCACGAATTTGGATTGCTGCGCGCGCTGGGCATGAAGCCGCGACAGGTGTTGGTATTGGTGGCCCTTGAATCCACATTTCTGATCGGCTTTGGCGTGCTCCTCGGGGTCGCACTTGCGGGCATGACGATCTGGGCTTTGGCTGACGGAATTGACCTAAGCGCGTTTGCGGCGGGATTGGAAATGTTTCAGGGCGGTCAGGTTCTATATCCGCAATATGATGCGCAACGGTTTGTGGTTTTTTCGTTACTGATCTGGGTATTGGGCATATTGGTCGCGCTTTGGCCGGCATGGCGGGCGGCGAAATTAAGTCCGATAGAAGCCATGCGGCAGGTGACATAAATGGAGAACGAGATGATAAATCCGATTGTGCGCTGTCGTGGTGTCGGCAAAAGCTTTGGCTCGGGCGAATTGGTTGTTCACGCGTTGCGGGACGTGGATCTTGATATTTTGGCGGGCGACTTTGCCACGCTTGCAGGTCCGTCTGGATCGGGGAAAACCACGCTTCTCAACATGATTGGCGCGCTTGACCGACCGACAAGCGGCACAGTCGAAATTGACGGGCAGAGCCTTGCAGGGATGGACAAATCGGGGCTTTCGGAATTGCGCTTGCACAAAATTGGATTTGTGTTTCAGGCCTATAATCTGGTTCCGGTATTGTCAGCACAGGAAAATATAGAGTTTGTGTTACAACTTCAAAAGGTTGCGCCAGACGAAAGAGCGCGGCGCGCACGCGAGGTGTTGGCCGAAGTCGGCTTGGAAGGTATGGGGCATCGCCGGCCTTCGGCGCTTTCGGGCGGGCAACAACAACGGGTGGCTGTGGCGCGGGCGCTGGTTTCGCGACCAAGTATCGTGTTGGCGGATGAACCAACTGCCAATCTTGATAGTGCCACTACTACCGAGTTGGTCGGCCTTATGGCGCGGCTTAATCAGGAGTTGGGAATTACCTTTGTGATTGGCACCCATGACCCGCGGGTGATGGATCATTCTCAACGTCATATCGAACTTCTGGATGGAAGGATTGCCAGTGATACGCGCAGTTAGCATCGGGCTGTTGGCCGTGGGTTTTGCGGCCCCTGTCGCAGCGGACGGATTTCGGATCAGAACCGAGGTTTCGGGCAATCGCGTGTGGTCGGACGCCGGTTCTCTTGATGCTGCGCTCGGATTTTCCAACCGGCGCAGTATGACCGGTTCTATGCGGGTGATGTGGGATAAAACCGCCGGTCCGTTCCGATTCGAGATACATTCACAACTGGGATTTTCGCAAGGTGACAATGTCGCCTACGCAGCGGCCCTTGCCCCGTTTGTCGGGGTGCCACGACCGGCAACATTTTTTGATCTGACACACACCGTGCATCGCGATGGCGATACCTATGTGACCAACATGATTGACCGGCTGTCGGTCAGTTATTCCAGTGAAAATTTCGTCCTAAAACTTGGACGGCAGGCGATTACATGGGGCGGCGGCATGGTGTTTCACCCCGGCGATATTGTGGCGCCGTTTGCCCCTGACGCCATTGATACCGCGTATAAGCCCGGCGCGGATATGATTTACGGGCAATATCTGTTTGAAAGCGGCGCCGATATTGCCGCGATATATGTGCCGCGCGCCGCCGTATCGGGTGGCCCACTTGATGCTAACCAAAGCACGTTTGCGCTGCGCACACAGTTTACGATTGGCGCATTGGACAGCCGTGTAATGTTGGCACGGGATCGCGGGGATCGCGTCGCCAGTCTCGGGTTTTCCGGTGCTCTAGGCGGCGCGTCGTGGAATGTCGACTATGTGGGTTGGAAGTTGGCCAATGGGGAAACGCATCCTTCGTGGGTGATGAATATCGCAAATTTCACCACTCTGGGGGATATGAATGTTTCGTATTTTGGTGAGTATTTTCACAATGGTTTCGGGATCGGATCGTGTATTGCACTTGATAGTCTACCCGCCAGTTTGACCAAGAGAATGGGAACCGGACAGGTGTTTTTGACGGGGCAGGATTTCCTTTCTGTGGGGGCGACATTGTCTTTGACACCTGATTTTTCGATTGGCCCGAATGTGATCATTAGCCTTGATGATGGCAGCGCCCTGGCGGGTTTGTCGGTGGATTACGCGCTTGGGGACAACACCAATCTGGTGTTCAATTATCAACAATCCATTGGACCACAAGGCAGTGAATTCGGCGGGCGCGAAACGTCTGCCGGGTCGGGGATTTATGGTGGCATGCAAAAGACCGCCACATTGCAATTGGTGCATTTCTTCTAGTTCCGGATGTGTCGAGGGTGGTCGTAACGCATCTGAACAGGTCGGTAACGCAAACACCGATTGGTGGATTTGCGTCGAGTTGCACGCGAGAAATGTCGTTTCAAATCCCACGGGTCAGGTTGACAAATCTGGTGATTAGGCGACTGTCAGGACGGTAAGGGGACCAGAAAATGCCACATGATCACGACAACCATTTCGACGATATGACGGCACAGGTGCGCGCACTTGAAACCATCCTAACGGATAAAGGGTTGGTTGATCCGGCCGCGATTGATGAAATTGTCGATACCTATCAGGACAAGATCGGGCCGCAAAACGGGGCGCGGGTTGTGGCCAAGGCGTGGGTTGATCCGCAATATGCCGCTTGGCTTGCGCGGGATGCCACCGATGCGATTGCGTCGCTTGGGTATATGGGTCGGCAAGGCGAACATATGAATGTCGTGTTTAACACACCGACCACCCATAATATCGTGGTTTGCACTCTGTGCTCTTGTTACCCTTGGTCGGTTCTCGGGCTTCCGCCGGTTTGGTATAAATCACCGGCGTATCGGTCACGGGTGGTGCGTGATCCGCGTAGTGTTATGGCCGAATTCGGGTTTACCCTGCCGAAGGACACTAAAATCCGGGTGTGGGATTCAACCGCCGAACAACGCTATTTGGTGGTCCCAATGCGCCCCGAAGGCAGCGATGACCTGACCGAAGATGCCCTCGCCGCACTTGTGAATCGCGATTCTATGATTGGCACCAAAGCGGCAACCGATGTAGGGGCCGCGCAATGAACGGCCCTGCGGATGTTGGCGGGCGCATGGGGTTTGGCCCGCTGCCGCTTGAAGAAAACGAGCCGTTGTTTCATGGAGATTGGGAAAAACGGGTGCTTGGAATGACCCTCGCTTGCGGATCACTCGGATATTGGAACATCGACGAAAGCCGCCATGCGCGCGAAAACATTGCGCCCGCAGATTACTATGGGTCAAGTTATTACCAGATCTGGTCAGGGCGATTTACTGAAGGTTAGAAAGTTGTTGCAAATCATACGGGTATATGAAT
>JAUZRV010000263.1 GCA_030950105.1 Rhodobacterales bacterium
TTCGCCAAGCAAGTCGTCAGCGTTTTGCACACCGTCAAGAAGTTGGTCTAATAAGTCCTTGGAAATTGTCATCGTTGTCATGCTCCTTTGTTGCAGAAGCATGGACCAAATTACTCATACACAGAAGATCGGACACTCTCACAATCTTAGCTGAACCTACGCTCCACGCAATGCCCAGCACGGCCTCACCCCCAATCAAACCGCCGCAGATTTTCGCCGCTTGGGCACCCGCGTCGCCAGCAACCCCAATATCACCGCCAAATACACCAACGGCTCAACCTGAAAGCCCTTTACCAACATCACAAAATACACTGCGCCCAACACGGCCACTATATAGGTCAACCGATGCAGCCGCCGCCACACGGGCCCCAACCGGCGCACCGACCAATTGTTTGACGTCACCGCCAGCGGCACCATGCAGATAAACCCGACCATCCCGATGGTAATGTAGGGCCGCTTTAGAATATCCTGCCAGATCCGCGCCATATCCTGCACATCAATCAGCAGCCACACCAACAGGTGCACCACGATATAGAAGAACACCAACAACCCGATGGCGCGGCGAAACTTGATCAGGTTGATCCCGAAAAACCGGCGCAGCGGCGTGATCGCCAAACCCGCCACCAGCAATTGCAAACCAATTCCGCCGATTTTTTGTTCCAGCGCCTTGATCGGCTCCGCCCCGAGACCGCCATTGATCCCGAGCCAGAACAGATACGCCACCGGCACCACGCCCAAAATATAGAGAGGCCACGCCGGCACCCGCCGTGCCATCCGGTTAATCAAGTCACGCATGTTTTGCACTCTATTGCTCTCGCCTCAATAGAACTTCCGAAGGTCCATACCGTCATACATCCCCGCCACCTGATCGGCATATCCGTTCATCATCAAGGTCGGCTGACGACCGGCAAACAAGCCGCCGCCAATCTTGCGCTCGGTGGCCTGTGACCACCGCGGATGATCGACCTCTGGATTTACATTACTATAGAACCCGTATTCGCTCGCGTTGATCTGGTTCCATGTGCAGGGCGGTTCTTCGTTCAACACCGTGATCTTCACAATCGATTTGATCGACTTGAACCCGTATTTCCACGGCACCACAAGCCGCAGCGGCGCGCCGTTCTGATTGGGAATATCCTTGCCATAAATCCCCGTCGCCATAATCGTAAGCGGATTCATCGCCTCGTCCATGCGCAGCCCTTCAACATAAGGCCAATCCAGGGTGCGCCGGTTTTGCCCGACCATTTCCTCGGGGCGGTATAGCGTTTCAAACCCGACATATTTCGCGCCAGATTGCACGCCGGCCAACGCCAACAGATCCGACAATTCAAACCCGTTCCACGGGATCACCGCCGACCACGCCTCAACACAGCGGAACCGATACAAACGCTCCTCTATGGTCATCTTGGCCATGATATCCTCAAACGCATAATCACCAGGCTTGTCGACCATGCCTTCGATTTTTACGGTCCACGGCGATGTGGTCAATGTATGCGCATAGGCCGCCGGATCATCCTTGCCGGTGCCAAATTCGTAGAAATTGTTATAGCTGGTGATATCTTCATATGAATTGGGTTCAAGATCAGCCGCGGCATTGGCCTTGCCCACAAATGCGCCGGTCCCGATGGCGCCCAATGCGCCCATGCCAATCATCAATTGCCGACGGTTCAAAAATGCGCCCTCGTCTGTGACGTCTTTATCCTTAAGATCATTCTTCCAGCGATATGCCATGTCTTTCTCCCGTTCACGGTTTCCGTCCCCTGCATAGGGTCACACGGGTAAACAGCCAATCAACGAATTTTCACAAATCCGTTGGGGTCCTGTAACATGCCCGCGCCTCAATCGCCCAACAGCAACCGCCGCCAACGCTCCACCGCATCCAATGGCGCTGGCCGCCCGTTTGCCATGTCGCGCATCATATCGCCCATCATTTGGGATTGCTTGAACGCCATGCCATCCGGCGCGCTGCACGGCTTCATCGCTATGCCATCATATATAGCGCGCGCATTTCCGGCGATCACCGGATTGTTCCAACGGGTGCCGCGTAATTCGCCCATCAACCCGATATCGCACCCGCAATCAAAATCACCGCGCGCCGCGGCGCAATAATCATGTCGCATACATGCCGCATCAAGCGCATCCACCGGCGCCGCCGCCCCGTCAAACGATCTGGGATGATCCAACCCGCACCAATTCCCGTAAATCGGAATCCACATTTCCGGCATGTCTTGCGCCTGTGCTGCGGTTGCCGAAAACCCAACCCCCAAACACAAAACCACATGGATCATCAGGTTTTTCATGGTTCACGCCCTTCTTCTTCACCCTCGTCAATATAGGTCAATATATCACCGGGCTGACATTCAAGATACGCGCATATCGCCTCAAGGGTGTTGAACCGCACGCCCTTGATCTTGCCCGACTTGATCAGCGACAGATTGGTTTCCGACAACCCGATGGCCTCGGCCAATTTGCGCGACGATACCTTGCGCCGCACGAGCATCATATCAAGAGTGACTTCAATTGGCATTTGCGTCCCCTCTCATAAAAACAGCCGATTTTCTTCTTCGGCCTGCCATGCCCGATCCAGCGTGCGCGAAATCGCATAAATCGCAATTGCCATGATCAGAAACACAATGTCGGATTCAATCGGATCCCAGCCAAATTCAAACCCGTCAACATCCGGCAGATCGACAACAATCAAGAACAGCAAACCGGCGGTGATCACATTGAACGCAAACCAATACCCGAACAGGCCCGCCGCCAACCGCCGTAAATTCGCCCCCAGATCACGAAAATCCTGCCCCGTGCCGCCGTTCAATATCCGCCAGACCGCGGCAAACGCCATCCACAATGACACCACCACAATCACCGATATCGCCAGACCCACCAATAATGTCCAAATAGGCGGGGACACGTCCTGCCGCGGCAAATCAAAAATATCCCACACATAGTTATGCAAGCCAAACAATTGCCCGAACCACACGTAACTAAATCCGAGCACATAATAGATCATGCTCAAAACCATCGCGCCTTTGGCTACAATATTCATCTTGCCCCCCCGTTTTGTATCGCCCCGTCTTATCGCGTCGGCAAAACTTTGCCAATTACTTTATTGTTTTTATGTTTTACATAAAGCTTTTGTTGCTTAATCGTGATTTCCATTCTAAATCGCCCTCATACCCCGTTTCCAAACGGGACCCGATATTCAAAAAGGATCAAAAAATGAAAACACCTCTCGTCACCGCCGCCGTTCTGACTTCTGGCCTTTTTGTTGCCGGATGCGCGGCCCCCCCCTACCAACCCATTCTTGACGGCCCGCAAACCATGTCTTTCCAATCCGACCTAAACGCCTGCCGTCAGGCGTCATTGCAAAGACAATCGAACAACAGCGGTGCAACTGGCGGGGCTGTCGTTGGCGGGCTGGTTGGTGCGGTTGATGCCGATTCCGGTGATGAAATTGGCGGGCTGATTGCCGGCGCCGTTATTGGCGGCCTCATCGGCTCTGTCGACGATTCTTCCCAAGTGCAGGATCAACGCGACCAGATCGTATTCCAGTGTATGCGCGGTCGTGGTCACAAAGTCATAGGATAGAACGTCACAGGATAGAACGACAAACGGGCGGTTGGGATTACGCGGTATTCCCGTCATCCCTAGCGCCCGTCCTATTAATCCACAAAAACCCGCATCCGCGTATGCACGAAAACCATACATTATACATACGCGAACCATACGTTGGTTTTCACCACCAAACCCCTTGTTAACAAAGTGAACCTACGTGAGACTCGACAATATGCCCCCCCGGAACGCGGCCTTTACTTATCGTTTGCCAACTTCACTGCCGCCAAATCCACGCTTGGGAAAATCTTGTTCATCGGCAGGCTGCTCCCGTCGCCTTGCACAATGCGCACATGCCGCCGCCGCATCGCGCGCGGCTCGGTCACGCCCACGGAATGGGCAATCATCTCGACCTCTTTGACCAACGACTTGGCATAATGCGCCACCTTTTCGAATTTGTCCTCAACCACCAATCCCGCTTGCAGGTGCGCGTCATGGGTGGTGATCCCCGTCGGGCAGGTATTCTTGTTACATTTCAACGCCTGAATACAGCCAAGTGCAAACATGAATCCCCGCGCCGAAGTCACAAAATCCGCCCCCGCGCATATCGCCCAGGCCACATCACCGGGGTTGATCAACTTGCCGCTGGCGATGATCCGGATCCGCTCATGCAGCCCGTGACGGTCGCGCAAATCAGCAATCCTTGGCAACGCTTCGCGGATCGGCATCCCCACCAGATCCATCAACGGCATCGGGGCCGCGCCGGTGCCACCTTCGCCGCCATCAATGGTGATGAAATCCGGCGCACAGTCGGCCCCGCGTTCATTAATCAGGCCGAACAATTCCTCAAAGACATCCGAAGTGCCGACAACGGTTTTAAACCCGACCGGCTTGCCCGTCACCTCGCGAATGTGGCAAATGGCATCTAACAACTCGCTGAAATCATTTATATCTTTGTGCCGGTTGGGTGAAATACTGCTTTCGCCTTCCGGTATGCCACGTATGATTGCAATCTCGGGGCTGACCTTTTCACCGGGTAAAATTCCACCCTTGCCCGGTTTCGCCCCTTGCGCCAGTTTGATCTCGAACATCACCACACAGGGGTTCTGTGAAATCTCGCGCAGGCTGTCATCGCTCAGGTCGCCATTTGCATCGCGCACCCCGTATTTCGCGGTGCCGATCTGATACACCACATCGCACGCCCCATCCAGATGATAGGGCGACAATCCGCCCTCGCCGGTGTTCATCCAGATCCCCGCCTTGGCCGCCCCACGGCTCAACGCCATTACCGCCGGTTTAGAGATCGCGCCAAAGCTCATCCCGGAAATATTGAAAATGGATTTCGCCCGATACGGTATCGCCGCACCCGCCCCGATCACCATCGGATCAGTCTTGCAAAACTGTTCTTCCAAAGGCGGGAACGCAGCGTTCATAAATATCGGCGTTCCCGGTATCGACAGATTGCGTGTTGACCCGAACGCCACGGTATTGCCGGTGTCTTGCGCGGCATGTTCCACCCAATCGCGCTGCGCCCGATTGAACGGCATCTCCTCGCGGTCCATGGCGAAAAAATACTGCCGGAAAAATTCGCCCAGCGCGGTGAACAATCCCCGAAAACGCCCTAATACCGGATAGTTACGCCGAACCGCATCACCGCTCTGGGTTTTGTCGAGCACGAACATGACACCCACCACAAACAACGATATCCCGATGACAAAAACGAACACCAGCGCCAATATTTCAAGCGCACTTACCGCAAAACCCATCCCCTGCGACCTTTCTTGATTTGTTATTCAATTGCTTATGTCTCTATACTGTTCAAAATGCACACCCCGCGCCCGACCACAAGATACGCCGGCACACTTTTTGATAAGGACACCCAATGAGATCCATTTTTCTGGCCGCCACTTTTGCCCTGTTATCCGCGCCTTTGATGGCGCAGGACGTCATCACCTACACCACCGACGAGAGCTTTGATGACGTGATATTCGGCCTCGAAAACGCCATTCTTGACGAGGGCCTTGTGGTCGACGGCTTGTCCCATGTCGGCACGATGCTTGAACGCACCCGCGCCGATCTCGGATCAGACGTGACCATTTTTCTCAATGCTGATGTCTATAGCTTCTGTTCGGCGGTTCTATCCCGTCAGGTGATGGAAGTCGACCCGCTCAACGTGCGCTTTTGCCCCTACGATATTTTCGTAATGCAAACCCCCGACGCCCCTGATCAAACCACCATCGGTTACCGCGCCTATCCCGAAGGCGAGATGAAAATAATCGAGGCGCTGCTTGATCGCATCGCCAAATCTGCCATTGGTATAGAATAACCAAACTGCGTCATGCGAGACGCCACACCCCCCTAAAAGGAAACGAAATCATGACGTCTGCCCCGATCATCAAGGCCAAAGCGCCGATCAAAGTATCGCTCGAAGAAGGTAAAAAATATTTTTGGTGCCGCTGTGGCCGCTCCAAAAATTCACCGTTCTGCGATGGCTCGCACAAGGACACCGGCATCACCCCGTTGGCGTTCACCGCCGACGAAACCAAAGACCGTTTCCTGTGCCAATGTAAAGCCACCGCCAATAGCCCGTTCTGCGACGGCACACATAGCAAACTCGAAGCCGAGGCCGGTGATCCGCTTCCCTCTTAATAGTCAAAGGGTTGCGACGAAATCAACTCGTGCGCAACCCTATCAAAAAGGCATGAAAGCATCGGATGCGCGCGGTTAAAAACCTACTCAAAGGTCACTGGCAATTAATCTTGATTATCACGCTGGTGTTTACCCTCTGGAATACGCCGCTCTTGTTGCCGCTCAAAATCCTGACCGTATTTTTCCACGAAGCGGCGCATGGTCTCGCCGCGCTTCTTACCGGGGGCGAAATCGAGGCACTGACCCTTTCAGCGGCCCAAGGCGGCATGGCGACCACGCGCGGCGGCAATGTTTTTGTGATCTATTCCGCGGGCTATCTTGGTTCGCTTGTCATCGGTCTGCTCCTGTTCCTCATTGCGCGCCATACCCGTTTTGATCGCGCATTAATGGCGCTACTTGGCCTTTTTATGTTGCTGCTTACCGCGCTTTATATCCGCGCTTTATATCCGCGATTTCTTTGCCGTGGTTTTCACCGCAACAACCGCAATTGCCCTGCTTGCAAGTGCGCGATACCTGCGTCAATCCATCAACGATCTATTCCTGCGCATTATCGCCCTGACCAGCATCATCTACGTGCCCTACGATATTTTCTCCGATACAATCGCCCGTTCATCCCTGCGCTCGGATGCCTTTATGCTTGCCGAACGCTTTGGTGGTAGCGCTCTGATTTGGGGCGGGATCTGGCTGGTTATAAGCCTGATTGTGATCGGGATTTGCCTTCGCTACGGCCTTGGTGCAACCAGCAACATCCGGTTTGGGAAAATCCGCGAGGACAGGGCAAGGTGATTCTACTTGGCGTCCGGCGCGGAGCCGCGTCAATTCCCACTTCAAACCGTTATTGTTGCCGATCCTGACGCAATCCTGGCCATATATAGCGCCCATGCCTTTGTTTTGCCTCATTTAAGACATTTGTTTTGCGCAATTCAAATCGCCCGTGTTAACCATGTCGGAGCAATAAAAAACCACCCGAGGCAGATTTAACCATTCCCTATCGCGCGCTTAATTGCGCAAACCTCGTGTATTCTAACTCGTTTATTTTAAAAGGGAATTTGATTGATGGCACTTCAAACCGGCACTACGGGCAACGACAATTTGCTAGCCCGAATTATTCATGAAGCGGCGTAAATCGTTTGACGGGCGTAGATCAAGCTGTTGAAATGGCGTATGATTTTGGTGTTGAACAAGATCATTCACCTCCAGCAGAAAATCCAACCCACCATGAATGACGATACGCTA
>JAUZRV010000264.1 GCA_030950105.1 Rhodobacterales bacterium
TGGGACCAATGACTACACCGCTCTCTATGAGAACCTCCGCTGAGCGCTCCATGGAGAAAATCCTTCCTAAAATCCAAAACCTACGGACAGAATCGCAGATCAGGACGAGGAGTGGAAGGTGGGGATAGGACACCGCTTACAGTTAGGCGTTGGAGCGGCTGTTTTCACTGGAAATTCAAGTGCCAGCTGTTTCGGTTGATCGTTTAAAGTAATGAACTTGCGCCACCTGACACTTTGAAAAAACAGCGGAATCTACTGTTATTGTTAGGAAATTCAATATTCAGGTTATTATTCATTTAACATAATATGTATTATGCGCTTTAGATATGCTCTTATCGCAATGACAGAAAATGACCAACGCGTGCCGCAGTTTCATAAAATGCTGTTTTACCACGCGCAAACCCCACGCCAAATTGATCGACTGGAACCAACGGTATCTGATCCTCGTCCCTGCAAAGCAATGCCCGCGCAACGGCACGGCCCATTATCGTTCCTGGACCAATGCCACGCCCGGAATATCCAAGCACCGCATAGCCGGATAAATCACTGGCTTGTCCAAGCCGCAGCACCTTTGGCAAATGATCGTCCGGCATCGCAATCTGCCCGCTCCATGAATAATTCAAACGTGTCGTTGCAAGCTTCGGATAATGGCGCGCCATTGCGCGTCGTGCCCAATTGCGATTTACACCAAAATCATCCAATTGCCCCATGCCACCAATGATAAAGCGGTTGGCGTCATCCCTGCGAAACGACGTCATAATGGTGCCGGTGTCCCAACACCCCTCGCCTCGGGGCAATATGGTCTGAACAAGGTCACTGTCCAGTGGATCGGTTGCCAATTGAAAGAAGCTCACCATCGTTACCGGCGCAATAGCGAGGTTTTTGACAGGTTTATGATAGGCATTGGTGGCCACAAGCAGGTGCCGCGCCGTCACGTCCCCTTGCGCGGTCGTAACCCGCCAAACGCCGTTTTCCTGCACAATAGAATGCGCTTGCGACCCCTCATAAACTTGTGCGCCCAATGATGTTGCACCGCGCGCCAGCCCGCGCGCATAAGACAGCGGATGTATGGTTCCGGCGCGGGAATCATACAAGGCGCCAAAAACCGCAGCACTTCCTGTGCGCGCCTTGGCAACGGTTTCGGACAATAACGATACCGGCGCCCCGGCGTTCATTTGTTGTCGATAACGGTCTTGTAACTGCCCAAAACCGCGTTTTGAATGGGCGCAATGCAAGGTTCCGTTTCTAACCGGTTCACAGTCTATGGAATGGCGGTCAATTAGGTCAAATACGGCGTCAGGAGCCGCAGCCAATACCTGATTAAGACGTTGTCCGGCCCCCTCGCCCAATATTTCGATAACTTTTTCAGGCGGCAGCCATAGTCCGGCATTGACCAAGCCAACGTTGCGCCCCGAACCACCAAACCCAATTGTTTGCGCCTCGAGAATGGCAACGCTTGCGCCTTGTTTTACCGCCTCGTGAGCGGCAGAAAGCCCTGTGTAGCCGCCTCCAATAATCACAAGGTCAACGGTGATTTTATCCGTTAAAACAGGAGCTTGAAATGCTTCCTTCGCGCTACCCTCCCAGAGATTTCCACCTTGGGTCATGATTTCATCAAGGCTTCAGCCGCCCGCAGAATCCCGTCACGCGAGGGCAATGTCGCGCCATAGGCCGGTCCAGTTGCGATAAAGGAATCCTGCGCGGTAACACGCGCAAAAGGCACCTCGAGCGTCTCGGAAAACAGCGCCATCAGGGCCTCGCTTTGCGATCCGGTTTTGCGACATTCATCGACAATCAACACATGCTTGCAACCGTTCAACGCCGTGGTCAATGCCGCTTCTGGCAACGGGGCCAACCACCGCAAATCAATGATCCGCACCTCTGCATCCAATAACCTGGCCGCTTGTTGGGCAAGAAACACCCCGTTTCCATAGGTCACAATCGCAAGATCCTGCCCTGTGCCGGAAACACCAACATCGGCAAGCGGCGCGATTTCATCCGCCTCGGGATACATCCGCATCCAGCCGCCGTCCCCCTCGTCATGAAGATCACGCACCGGATAAAGAGCAATAGGTTCAATCATCACCACAACGCGGGCTTCTTCACGGGCCAAACGCACGGCTTCGCGATACATACGCACTGCATCGGCCCCGTTCGAGGGGCAACCGATTATAATGCCCGGAATATCCCGCAATACCGCGAGTGAATTGTCGTTGTGAAAATGTCCGCCAAATCCCTTTTGATACCCAAGACCGGCAATACGCAGAACCATTGGGTTGCTGAATTGACCGTTCGAGAAAAACGGCAGGGTTGCCGCCTCGCCGCGCAATTGATCCTCGGCGTTATGAAGATAGGCCAGAAATTGGATTTCCGGCATCGGAATAAATCCGTTATGCGCCATGCCGATCGAAAGCCCCAGAATACTCTGCTCATCAAGCAGCGTATCAACCACACGCCCCTGCCCGAACCGCGCTTGCAGGCCTTTGGTGATGCCGTAAACGCCACCCTTTTTACCGATGTCTTCGCCCGCCATAATGATTTCGGGATGGGCCAACATAAGGTCGCTCAGCCCCATATTGATAAGTTTGTTCATCGGTTGCGGTTCGGCCATCGCCCGCATATCCGGTGCCCCAAAAGACGCCGCGCGCACCGCATCGGACGGGCCGTTCCCACGTGAAACGTCGCGTTTGGGCGGGACAATCGCGGCCATGACATCATTGGCCGTAACAAGTTTCGGGCCACGCACAATTTTGGCAGATTTGGATGAGGTCTCATCTTCAATAGATTGATATATTTCTATTATTTGGCTTACATTTACCGACCCATCTGCCAGCAACCTTGCCGCAGAATATAACAATGGATCGTTTGCCTCGTTCAACTCTATCTCGGATTTGTCGAGATAAGTGATTTCCATATCCGGCCCCGCGTGCCCGTAAAGCCGCACACAGCGCATGTGCAAAAATGCCGGTTTTCGGGTGCGCCGTATCCAATCTGCGGCCTCTTTGGCAGTTTTGTAGGTGTCAACCAGATCAAGCCCGTTACAGGAAAAATAGCGCACCCCTGGCCGGCTCTGCACGCTTGCCGCGACCCAACCATCGGGGGTTTTGGTGGAAATCCCGATGCCGTTGTCTTCACAGACAAACATCAACGGCAAGGGCAGCCCCTTGAAGCCGGTCCAGCCCGCGGTGTTAAGCGCACCTTGCGCGGTCGAATGGTTTAGCGAGGCATCGCCAAAACTGCACATGGCAATTGAATCGCGCGGAAATTGCGCCGTCACGTCGGGGCTTCTGCGTGCCAGAGCGATGGAAAATGCGGTGCCGACGGCTTTGGGCAAATGGCTTGCAATGGTTGAGGTTTGCGGCGGGATATTGAGGGCTTTACTGCCCAGCACCTTGTGCCGTCCACCGCTGATTGGATCGCCGGCGCTCGCGGTAAAACTATGCAACATGTCACTGACCGGGTCCTGCCCGTCGATCTGCCCTGCCCGCGCGATTTGAAAGGCCGCATCGCGGTAATGCAAAAATGCCGGATCGGTGACCCGCAAAGCGGCGGCAATCGCGGCGTTGCCCTCATGCCCAGAGGAACCGATTGTATAGAACCCCTGCCCTTTGGCCTGCAATTTACGTGAAATCCGGTCAAGCTGGCGACTTGCGACCTGCGCACGAAACAGATCAACCAGCGCTTGCGAGGTTAATCCGCTCTGTTCCAGATCAGGGCCGGTAATCTCGGGAAGATCCCCCGCAGCGACACGCCGCAGGAAATTCTGATGCACAATTTCGGCGCGATCCATGGTAATTTACCTCTTGGAGATGCGTTAAAAGAACGCCTGAAGACCGGTTTGGGCGCGCCCCAAAATCAACGCATGCACATCATGCGCGCCCTCATAGGTGTTCACGGTTTCCAAATTGACCATATGCCTAATGACCTGATATTCAAGGCTAATTCCGTTGCCGCCATGCATGTCCCGGCTCATCCTCGCGATATCGAGCGCCTTGCCGCAATTGTTGCGCTTGATGATGGAAATCATTTCCGGGGCGGCGTTGGCACCGTCCATCAACCGCCCAACCCGCAAAGAGGCCTGAAGCCCAAGCGAAATTTCGGTCTGCATATCGGCAAGCTTCTTTTGAAACAGCTGGGTTTGCGCCAGCGGGCGGTTAAATTGATGGCGGTCCAGACCATATTGCCGCGCGGCATGCCAACACGCCTCGGCCGATCCCATAACGCCCCAACTGATCCCGTAACGTGCGCGATTCAAACACCCGAATGGTCCCTTAAGCCCTTGAACATAAGGCAGTAACGCGTCTTTACCAACCTCGACATCCTGCATCACAATTTCGCCGGTGACCGAAGCGCGCAAGCTCATCTTGCCTTCGATTTTTGGCGCGCTCAGCCCCTTCATGCCTTTTTCAAGGATAAACCCGCGAATTTTCCCGTCATGGGCATCCGATTTTGCCCAAACCACAAATACATCGGCAATCGGACTGTTGGAAATCCACATTTTGCCGCCATTTAGACGATATCCGGTATCGGTTTTTACCGCACGGGTTTTCATGCCCGCAGGGTCGCTGCCGGCGTCGGGTTCGGTCAGGCCAAAACAGCCGATCCATTCACCACTGGCCAATTTTGGCAGGTATTTTTTGCGCTGTTCTTCGGACCCGTAGGCATAAATCGGATAAATCACCAACGAACTTTGCACCGACATCATCGAACGGTATCCGCTATCAATCCGCTCAACCTCGCGCGCCACCAACCCATAGGCCACATAGCCCGCATTGATACCGCCGTATTCCTCGGGAAGCGTCACGCCAAGCAGGCCCATCTCACCCATCTCGCGGAAAATCGCCGGATCAGTCGATTCATTGGCAAAGGCGTCGGTCACGCGGGGCTGTAGTTTTTCGGCGCAATAGGCCTGTGCAGAATCGCGGATCATGCGTTCATCTTCACTGAGTTGATCATCGAAACGAAACGGGTCCTGCCAATCAAAACCCGCCAGATCGGGGGCATCTTTGGCGCGCATTTGGGGGCGGTTGGCTTCTGGATTTGTCATAAGGTCAACTTCTCTTTTGCTTTTGTGGCGGGTATTGTTGGCTAAAAAGGACGTTCCCGCAGCTTCCAGCGTAGTATAGACCTCAATTTCCCTCTATGGTAACAATAATTCCACATCAATTCCATGAGTAAACCGCATAGATGCCAACCCCACGCCGATTACTGCCGTCCACGGCCTCGCTGCGTGCCCTCGAAGCGCTTGAACGGCTTGGTAGTGCCACCGCCGCCGCCGAGGAGTTGTCTTTGACGCAAAGTGCTGTCAGTCGTCAAATCCAGACCTTGGAAGCGCAGCTCGGCTTGTCCCTTGTCCAGCGCGAAAAGCGGAAAATGCGGCTCACGACAGCCGGCAAAGCCTATGCCGGAGAAATCCGCCAAGCCCTGCAACAGATCACCAATGCCACCTTGAAATTAACCACAAATCCGATTGGTGGCAGTCTTAATCTTGCTATTTTACCAACCTTCGGTATGCGGTGGCTGGTACCGCGATTGGCCAATTTTGCCCAACGCCACCCCGACATTATTATCAATCTTTCCACGCGGCTTAAACCATTTAACTTTGCCTCGCAAAACTTTGATGCTGCTATACATTTTGGCAATGCCGATTGGCCTGGAACTGCGCATTTGCGGCTCAAGACGGAAAGCGTTATTCCGGTTTGCACCCCGCAATTGATCGCTCAATACCAACCGTCGGCGGCCCGCGATATTGCCAAAATGCCCCTGCTTCACATCGAAACCCGCCCCAATGCGTGGAAGCAATGGTTAATATCACAGGAAGCGGATCAGGAACCGGATCAGGACACAGATCGAGGTTCGGTTCTTACCGGCGCGCTTTATGACCAGTTTTCAACCATCACCCAAGCGGCGTTGCACGGGCTTGGCGTGGCGTTGTTGCCGGACTATCTTGTGGAACAGGATTTGGCAGCAAAGCGCCTTGTGATCGCAGCAAATAGCCGGTCACAAAGCCTTGGCGCCTATTACCTTGTTTGGCCGGTGGAAAAATCGAGCGATCCGTCTTTGCGGTTATTTCGGGACTGGCTCGCCACGCAGGCGGATGACGAAGACATTCTACCGCGATAATATTTGGATAAGGAGGCCATGATATGAACCCCAGACACCTGTTGCGCATGGCCAGATGGGCCCGCAATCCAGCAAGCGCAAAACGGGTGCGCCTTGTGTTTGGGATCGTGGGGATTTGCGTCGCCTTGTATGCAGTTGAACGTTTTCTAGGCTGGCCCGATTTTCTATCGCGCGAGGTCGGCACCAACCGTTGGCGTCCTTAAACCCGCCAACGCAAAACGCGCGCCTCGATGCGGCCAAGCACGAAACTCAACGTGACCCCGAGAATTGACAGGATCGTTACACCGGCAAACAGGCGTTCAAGATCATATAGCGCGCCGGCCTGTAAAATATAGGCGCCAATGCCATATTCGGCCCCGATCATTTCGGCAGCGGTCAGCAGAATAATCGCAATCGCAAGCGAGATCCGCAACCCCGACAAAATCCCCGGCATCGCACCGGGCAGCACGATTTTACGAATGATCGACAGGCGCGACAGGCCAAAACTCTGCCCCATCTGCACCAAAGTGCGGTCCACATTATCAACCGCCCCATAAGTGGCAACCACCGTCGGGGTAAAGGTGCCAAAGGCGATCAACGCGTATTTTGACGTCTCGTCAATGCCAAACCAGATTACAAATAGCGGCAACAAGGCGATTTTCGGTATCGGAAACAGTGCGGCGACCAACGGCACAAGACCGGAACGGGTATAACTCGATAACCCGATTGCGATGCCGATCAACACCCCCGCGCCCGCGCCCAGAAATGCCCCGACAAACAACCGCCCAAGCGAAAGCGATAGATGCGTCCAAAGCAACCCCGAGGTGGCCAGCTCAATCAAGGTGAGCACGACATCAGAGGGCAATGGCAAGGTCAGATTGCCAATCCACCCCGCCCGCGTGCCCCATTCGGCGATCAGCAAAAGCGAGATAAACACCCCGAGACCAACGCCACGAATACGTTTCGGGCGAAACCCGCCACCGCGATAGGGAACCGGATTAGTCATGGACAAGCTCCTGATCGGCGGCCTGTGCTTCGTCGCGCATCAAATGCCAAAGTTCCTGTTCTATACCCGCAAGGGTCGGATCGCCGGCTTTGCGCGCCTCTAATGGCACATCAATATCAATCACCCGCCGCACCGCCCCCGGACGTCGCGACAGCACCACAATCCGATGCCCCAAACGGGTGGCTTCAGCGAGGTTATGGGTGACATAAACAGCGGTAAAAGGCGTGCGTAACCAAAGACTTACCAGATCATCCATCAACAATTCGCGGGTTTGCGCATCAAGCGCCGAGAGCGGTTCATCCATCAGCCATACCGCGGGCCGCACCGCCAAAGCCCGCGCGATAGCCACCCGTTGTTTCATCCCGCCCGACAGGTTTTTGGGCAAGGCATTGGCAAAATCCGACAGTTTGGTGCGCGCCAGAACATCGGCAATAATGCGGGCGCGCGCGTCCTTGGCAAGCTTGTGATCTTCCAACACCAGCGACACATTATCGGCCACTGTGCGCCACGGCAGCAGGGCGAAATCCTGAAACACAAAGGTGAACGGGTTCAGACTATCGCTTGGCGGCGCGCCCAATTGCAAAACCTGCCCCGATGTCGGACGTTCCAACCCGCCAATAAACCGCAGCAATGTCGATTTCCCACAGCCCGAAGGCCCCACAACGCAGGTAATGCGCCCTGTGGGGATCTCCAGATTTATGTTGGAAAGCACCTCGGTGGCCCCATAGCAATGCGTCAGGGCATCAATTCTAAGATCCATTTGCAGACCTTTTAATCAAGGGGCGGGCCTTAAAGACCCGCCGCCTTTTTACATTATGGTTTCAACATAAGAGCCGTCTACCAGCGTCTCGTAGGTGACGTTGTCTTTGACCATTTTACCGGCTTTGAACCAGTCAAGTTGATCCATCACGGATGTCTTGTTGATCGCGGCACCGGCATTGATACGCATCGCACCATTGCGAATGGATTTTTCGGCCTTTTCAATCGGGCGGTCGGCATAAACATATTTATGCACCAGATTGACCATATCCATGGCCGCCGCATCGCCTTGGGATTTATCCACCAAGGCGGCATTGAAATCTGCGGCCCCCCGCGCAAAGGCCCGCAAGAAGGCCTCGGATTTGGCGCGCTCGTTGGCGGCATTATTGGCCGACGTAAACACCGTCGTGACCTGATAATTGGGCAGATAATCGGCGGCTTTACCGATGATTTGCACGGCACCTGCCCCCGCCAGGCCCTTGGCAATATGCGGCACAATCGACCAGGCATCAATTTGACCCGATTTAAGCGCGCCAATGATGGCCCCGACTTTTTGCAGCGGCTTAAAGCGCATGGTCGCACCTTCGGCAGCGGCAATTTTCGACCCCATATAATGAAACGACGATCCTGGTTGGGTCATGCCAAAGCTTTTCCCGTCAAGCTTGCTCGGGTCGGTCAAACCGGCCTCATGGGCGGCATTGCTCGCCAAAATCAACTGCCCGTCAATGCCCGGTTCTTCGCTCAACGCGCCGCCGATCACTTTGGCCGCGCCTTTTTCAGCCAGCGAAATCAAACCGCCAGAAATCGCGGTGACCGCAAAAACGGCATCCCCCGAAGCAATCGCCACCGCCATCGGTTGCGCCGCTTGAAAGAATTCAAATTCAACATCAAGACCTTCTTGCGCGAAATACCCGCGCTCGAACGCCACGAAACTGGCGGCGTGGCTGGTAAATCGCAACGCGCCAACCTTGAGTTTGGTATTGGCAAAGGCCGGACCTGCCAACATCGGAACCGACGCGGCGGCCCCCATCAAAGCAAGCGATTGGCGGCGTGTAAAATTGGACATATCGGTTCTCCCCAAGTGAATCATGTTCTTTGGGGAACATAAGTCATGGTTCGATAAAAAATGTCAATTGCACCGTTTTAACCTAATTTGGCCAAGCGCGCCGCCCGAAGGCGGGAAAAATCATCGCCCGCATGATACGATGATCGCGTGAGCGGGGTGGCCGACACCATCAAAAACCCTTTGCCATAGGCGGCTTTCTCATAGGCTTTGAATTCATCAGGATGCACAAAGCGATCCAGAACATGGTGTTTTGGCGTTGGTTGCAGATATTGCCCAATGGTCAAAAAATCCACATCGGCGGCGCGCATATCATCCATCACCTGACGCACGGATTGTTCATTTTCGCCAAGCCCGACCATAATGCCAGATTTGGTAAACATCGTCGGGTCAAGTTCCTTCACCCGCTGCAAAAGACGCAAAGAATGGAAATACCGCGCGCCGGGGCGCACTTCGGGGTAGAGACCCGGCACGGTTTCAAGATTGTGATTGAATACATCGGGGCGCGCCGCGACGACCACCTCTAACGCGCTGTTATCACAGCGAATAAAATCAGGGGTGAGCACCTCGATCGTGGTATCGGGCGATTGATGGCGAATGGCGCGAATGGTCTGGGCAAAATGTTCGGCCCCGCCATCGGCAATATCATCGCGATCCACCGAGGTCACAACCACATGGTTCAGCCCGAGTTTTTTGACCGCGTCGCCAACCCGCCCCGGTTCAAACGCGTCCAGATCCTCCATCGGTTTTCCGGTGGCGATGTTGCAAAACGAACAGGCGCGGGTGCAAACATCACCCATAATCATCATCGTGGCGTGACCCTGCCCCCAACATTCACCGGCATTTGGACACCCTGCTTCTTCGCAAACCGTGACCAATTTATGTTCGCGCATGATATTGCGGGTCTTGGTATAACCTTCGCCACTGGGGGCTTTGACCCTGATCCAGCTCGGCTTGCGCGGTTGGGCATTGTCGGGTTTACGCGCCTTTTCGGGGTGGCGTTGCTCGGGAATTTTCAAATCGCGCATATTGGCCTCGTTCTTACCGTTCTGACGTTCCCGCCTTATATAGGGAGCCCTCATAAAATTGTCTTGCGAATTCGCAATGCCTCTACCCCGTTAATGTGGCTGATTTCACGGGTGTGATAACTGCGAGATTGCGGACAGTTTAGAATCATTATAAATAACAACAAGACTATATCAAACCACAACCCGATTAAGGAGACTACTATGCAAGCAGGTGTGCGTATCCCCGACGTGACGTTTATGACCCGCGTCCGTGACGAATCCATTGGCGGCGACAATCCGTTTCGCTGGCAGGAAATGAAAACTGCCGACTATTTCGCCGGCAAACGCGTTGTTTTGTTTTCCTTGCCGGGCGCCTTTACCCCGACATGCTCGACCTATCAGCTTCCCGGTTATGAAAACGGCGCGGCCGAATTTACGGCACAGGGCATCGACGAAATCTATTGCATGTCGGTCAACGACAGCTTTGTAATGAACAAATGGGCCTTGGGCCAAGAGTTGGAAAACGTCAAAGTGATCCCCGATGGGTCCGGCCGTTTCACCCGTCAACTCGGTATGTTGGTCGACAAAGACAATGTTGGTTTTGGTATGCGTTCATGGCGCTATGCCGCCGTTATCAATGATGGTGTGATCGAGGGCTGGTTCGAAGAACCGGGCCGTTGTGACAACCACGGTGACGACCCATATGGCGAATCTTCTCCCGAAACTGTTTTGGCCTGGATCAAAGCCAACGCATAATCGCATTTCGAAATTTAATTCGGAAACCGATTACAGGGGCCTGCGGCATCGCAGGCCCTTTTTGTTGTCGTGCTGCTAACCAAATTTGGTTACTCTGCCCGCAAATAACCACTTGGGAATAAATAATGGATTGGCAGGCCCACCGGCGCGAGGCACACGCGCTTGGACATACACAAGAATTTCTGCGCCAGATTGTTTACGGCGGCAACGATGGCATTGTCACCACATTTGCAATCGTCGCCGGATTTGCCGGTGCGGCCGCCGACGGGGTTGCCCAAATCGGCGGCTTGGCGGTTCTGGTTTTCGGGATTGCCAATCTGCTCGCCGATGCGGTTTCCATGGGCCTTGGTGAATTTCTCTCGGGGCGCTCGTTGCATGATCTTTACCACTCAAGACGTTTGAGCGAACTCAATGAAATTGCCACCAACCCCGCTCAGGAACGGCTTGAGCTTGAGGAAATCCTGCGCCAACGCGGTCTTACCCATGAAGACGCAGAAACCACCGCCACGCTGTTGATGCGCTATCCTGATATGATGGCCGATTTGATGATGTCCTATGAATTTGGCATGCAAGATCCCGCCGAAGAAAACCCCGCCGTCAATGGATTTGTCACATTCCTGTCGTTTGTGGTGTTTGGATCGGTGCCGTTGATCCCCTATTTCATCCTTGAGGCCACCGATCGCACGTTTCACCTGTCTTTGATTGCGTCCCTATGTGCGCTGATTGCGTTGGGCATCTTACGCTGGAATGCCACGGGGGAACGCATGTTTCGCTGTGTCAGCGAAACAGTTGTGGTCGGGGCGGTCTGTGGCGTGGTGGCGTTTGCCGTCGGGGCGATTGTTGGCGGCTAAGGGGCTAGCCGATCAATCCGCCCGCTTCGCCGAGTGATTGATAATGCCGGTGCAGGCGTTGCAACGCGATGCGCAACACAATTTTCCCGGAACGCGCCGACCATCCCATACGCTTTTCCGCCGCTTCCAGCCCTTCCAGAAAACAACAGCACCGCAGCGCAACATCACCAAGCCCGGGACCAAGTTCCCCAAGAGCGTCGGCAATACGTTTGCGTGCGGCACCTGATCCGCCGCCGCCGGCGCTAAAATTTCCGGTCCCGCCACCGGTTAGGAAATTATCCCAATTCTGGGTGACGCGCGGCCCCATTTGCGCCAATTCAAAATCTTCGCGCAATCGTTCGCCCGCGCCGACCAGTGCATCGGATAAAAAGGCTTCGCCATCTTTATCTTTGCGTCGGGCCAGCGAGGTAAGCGGGCTTTCCCCGAGATTGTAACGCACACGCCTGCGCCGACCATCCCCTTCAATATCAACAGATTTCTCATCCCATTCGCGGTGTTGGTCACCAAATGCGGATTGCGCTTCGGCAAATCCACCGGCCCTTCCCCTGCCCCCGACTTTACCCGCGTCCCCGCCAAGACCATTGGCGCGATTTTCCGCAGCCGCCAGAAGCCGGTTTAATTTACTGCGCCCCTGGGCGGTGATATGATAGCGCGATATGCGGCCCGCGGACGTCCCGTCATCCTTGCATGTAATCCAGTCTTTTAACGCCATCGCCTGGGCGATTTCACGATCGACCACGGCGGTTTTGGTATTGCCGCCTTGTGGTGTGTCCCGCACCACGACAGCCTTGTCCATTTCCACAGCCACAGCCAAGACCGCGCCGGTTTCACATAACCGTCTTAGAATCCTGCGTGCTTCGCGATCAAGTGTTTCCCGATTGGGTGGTTGCGTTAGATTGTCCATTTCTAGTGTCATCGATGAGTGCCCCTCGTTCTCTAAATTGGCTTCATCGCGAAAAAATAACCGTCCAAGTCCCTTCAAGGCTTCGTCCACCAGCAGATCATCCCGCAGGTTTTCAAACCGTTGCACCTGACGCAGAATTGTCGAGGCGTGACAGCCCTCCGCACGTGCCAAAGCGCGAATTGTTAAACCGGCAACCGTATGTGCCAGATATCGGCACACGGATTGCGGAACCCATGATGGCAAACCCCATTGGGTCGTGCCAATTGTGGAAACATGCAGCATTCCCTTTTCCCTTACTTCTGCGTCTTTTTACCTATCCACTGGTTATCCCCATCCTTACCCACACAACCTAAGGGAGAATTAGTTACTTGTTGGTTAAAATTTCCCGATATGCCCATCATTGTTTCCAAAACATAAACAGTTGTAAAAGCAGCGTTCGCCGTTATTGGCGCGCACGCAACACCCCCCTTAGGTTGTGCAGCACTCTCCAAAAGCCGCCTCAAACATCACGAAGGCCGCCCATAGGAGAGACCAGAAAATGCAAGATATTATGAGCTTTTTAACCAATCTGCACCGCCCACGCCTTTTGATCCGCGCCGCACGAATCGGGGTGATCGACTATAACCGTGAACCTTTGCTGCGCCGGTTTCTGGGTGTCGGTAGCCTGCCACGCAGCGGACAAGCATTGATGCGCCTGATCGAGATCGAAGCAGAACTTAATGACCAACGCATTGAAAAAAACGCCGGTTATTCGGTCATTCGCCATGTTGAAGTGATGATCGCGCTTATGGGCGAGGCCCGCATTTACCGCGCGACCCACCCATAAACAGCCAAATTTCGATCCCGTTAGACAAAGGCATCCGGCATTGACGCCTTTTTATCAGCCACATATTTGGCAAGAGCCGCCGCAATTTCCGGATCAAGCGGCGGCTGCTGATATCCGTCGATCAATTTGGCAACCCGAACCGCGGCCAACGCAACGGTATCACGCGCGCCGTCTTCGTCCCATGTCTCGAACGGTTTATAATCAAGAACTTCGCTGCGCCAAAACGCGGTTTTGAAATTTTCCTGCGTGTGTTCACAGCCAAGATAATGCCCGCCCGGTCCCACTTCGGCAATCGCGCCCATGGCTTGGGCGTTTTCGTCCATCGCAACACCTTCGGCCAATTTGTGCAGGATTCCCAATTGGTCGGCATCCATTACGAATTTTTCAAAACTCGCCACCAATCCGCCTTCAAGCCACCCACAAGAGTGCAACATGAAATTCACCCCGCCCAGAAGGGCCGCGTTCCAGGTGTGCGAAGTTTCGTAGGCCGCCTGCGCGTCCGGCAATTTCGAGGCACAAAGCCCCCCGCCAGAGCGAAACGGCAATCCCAATCGACGAGCAAGCTGCCCGGCGCCGTATAGAATCTGGCTGGCTTCGGGCGTGCCAAATGTCGGCGCCCCACTGTTCATGTCAATCGAGGTCACAAACGCGCCAAACACCACCGGCGCGCCAGGACGCACCAGTTGGCTATAGGCGATTCCGGCCAAAACCTCGGCCATCACCTGGGTTAACGTGCCGGCCACCGATACCGGCGCCATTGCCCCGCCTACAATAAACGGTGAAATGATGCAGGCCTGATTGTTTTTGGCATAGACCTCAAGCGCACCCATCATCACATCGTCAAACGTCATCGGCGAATTGATGTTAATCAACGACGTCATCACCGTGTTTTCCTGCACAAAATCCTTCCCGAACAGGATTTCACACATCTCGACACTGTCTTGTGCGCGACTTGGTTCGGTCACCGACCCCATAAACGGCTTGTCACTCAACGTCATATGCGCCAGCAACATATCAAGATGGCGTTTATTCACCGGCACATCCGTGGGTTCACACACTGTGCCCCCCGAATGGTGCAACCATTTTGACATATAACCAAGTTTCACAAACTTGTGAAAATCGGCCATGGTCGCATAGCGTCGGCCACCTTCAACATCGCGCACAAATGGCGGCCCATAGACCGGCGCGCAGACCAACGTATTGCCGCCAATTTCAACTGTTTTTGCCGGATTTCGCGCATGTTGCGTATATTTCGCCGGTGCGGTTTGACACAATTTACGCGCCAATCCGCGCGGGATTCGCACCCGTTCGCCTTCAATTTCCGCCCCTGCATCACGCCACCGTTCAAGAGCGGCAGGGTTATTGACAAAATTTACCCCGATCTCGGCAAGGATTGTCTCGGCGTTGGCCTCGATAATATCCAATGCGTCTTCGGTCAGGATATTATAATTGGGAATATTGCGTTCAATAAACCGCGCGGTTTCGATCTTTAACGTCGTGCGTTCGGCACGCCGCGCTGCTCCACCGCCACTGCGGGACCGTTTACGGGTTGCTGTATCGGCCATGGCCTATTCCTCTATCTCGCGCTAAATGAATGTTATCTCTTTCTAACGGCCATTGTACCTTTGCCATCATGCGATAACGGCCATTCAAGGGAAAAAGCGACATTACCCTGTCAACGCCCGATCAACACGCCTCTTGCACAAATCCCCCTCTCGCCCTAATAGGCTGAAAGGATGAACAGCACATCCCATGACCGCCTCCTCATCATAGATTTTGGCTCGCAAGTGACGCAATTGATTGCGCGCCGCCTGCGCGAACTTAATGTCTATTGCGAAATTCACCCCTACCAAAATGTCACCGACGCATTTCTGCAAAGTTTCGCGCCCAAAGCGGTGATTTTTTCCGGTGGCCCTGCCAGCGTGATTGATGATGGGTCTCCGCGCCCACCAGAATCGGTATTTGCCCTCGGCGTGCCCATTCTCGGGATCTGCTATGGTCAACAGGTGATGATGGAAATGCTGGGTGGGCGCGTTGAACGGGGCCACGGCACCGCCGAATTTGGTCGCGCTTTTGTAACCCCCTCGACAACCGCCCTGCCCTTGCTTGATGGTTGGTTTGCCAATGAAAAAGAACAGGTCTGGATGAGCCACGGCGATCATGTCTCCGCCATCGCCCCGGGTTTTGACGTTTTTGGCACCTCGCCCAATGCGCCCTATGCCATTACCGCCGATATATCGCGCAATTTTTACGCGGTGCAGTTTCACCCCGAGGTGCATCACACCCCGAATGGTGCCAAACTCTATGAAAACTTTATCCGTCTCGCCGGTTTTGGCGGCGATTGGACCATGGGCGCCTACCGAGAAGAAGCCATTCGTAAAATCCGCGAAACCGTTGGCGACGCAAAAGTCATCTGCGGCCTCTCGGGTGGTGTTGATTCCTCGGTCGCCGCGGTGTTGATCCACGAAGCCATCGGTGATCAACTAACATGTGTTTTCGTCAACAACGGGTTGCTCCGTAAAAACGAAGCCGAAGATGTCGTTAAAATGTTCCGCGACAACTATAATATGCCGTTGATCTATGCCGACGAACAAGAACTGTTTCTTGGCGAACTAGACGGCCAATCCGACCCTGAAACCAAACGCAAGATCATTGGCCGCCTGTTCATTGACGTCTTTCAAAAACACGCCAAAGAAGTCGGCGGTGCCAAATTTCTCGCCCAGGGCACATTGTATCCTGATGTGATTGAATCGGTGTCCTTTTCCGGCGGCCCCTCGGTGACGATCAAAAGCCACCACAATGTGGGCGGCTTGCCCGCAAAAATGGGTCTCAAACTGGTTGAACCGCTGCGTGAACTGTTCAAAGACGAAGTGCGCGCATTGGGCCGTGAACTTGGCTTGCCCGCCGCATTTATTGCGCGTCATCCGTTCCCTGGCCCGGGTCTTGCGATCCGTTGCCCCGGTGAAATCACCCGCGCGAAACTTGACATTCTACGCGAGGCAGACGCCGTCTATATCGACCAGATCCGCAAACACGGCCTCTATGATGAAATCTGGCAGGCGTTTGTGGCCATTTTACCGGTGCGCACGGTTGGAGTCATGGGCGATGGGCGCACCTATGATTTTGCCTGCGCTCTGCGCGCGGTGACATCGGTTGATGGGATGACCGCCGATTATTACCCGTTTACCCACGAATTCCTCGGGGAAACCGCAACTCGCATTATCAACGAAGTCGCTGGTATCAATCGCGTCACATATGATATTACGTCCAAACCTCCCGGCACAATTGAATGGGAATAAGTCGAATACCTTACACTCTATTAAAAGAGTGCAAGGTATCATCTTCGTTCACGGCCATCGGCGTCCCCGCCTGTTCCGCAAGAGTAAACTTGTCAAATCATGGTTGCTAAATGGTTAAAGCTGTTATCTTTGTTCTCAAAATATCCCCGCCGGAGGCATTTTTCTCTTTTTCACAGTATTAAAGAGTAAGATGCCTCCGGCGGGGATACTTGATGAACAAAGATGCGAGAAATGCGCCCCATGAACATTATTCTAAAAGCAGCCCTTTGGATGAGCGGGGCAATTGCCTCGTTTTCGGCCATGGCGGTTGCCGGGCGCAGCGTCAGTTTTGAACTCGATACATTCGAGATCATGATGTATCGCAGTTTTATCGGGTTGACAGTGATGATACTGGTGATCCAGATCCGCGGGTTGTGGCCGCAAATCAGCCGGCAAAACCTTGGCCAACACACATTTCGCAATGTCGCCCATTTTACCGGCCAAAACCTTTGGTTCTATGCGATCACCGTTATCCCGTTAGCACAGGTTTTCGCCCTTGAATTCACTTCTCCGCTTTGGGTATTGGTATTGTCGCCCCTTGTGCTTGGCGAGCGCCTTACCAAAGTGCGTGCCACGGCTGCGGTCATCGGATTTGTCGGAATACTAATTGTTGCGCGCCCAAGCCCCGACACCCTCTCGCTTGGTGTCGGTTTTGCCGCCCTGTCGGCGATTTGTTTTGCCCTGACGATTCTATTTACCAAGCGCCTCACCCGCACTACGTCGATTGCCTGTATTTTGTTCTATCTGACATTGATGCAAGCCGTTTTTGGCATGATCGCCGCCGGATATGATGGCGATGTCATGCTTCCGTCAACACAAACCCTGCCTTGGCTGGCGGTGATCGGCGGGGCCGGTCTTTTGGCACATTTTTGTATGACCAATGCCCTTGCCATTGCCCCGGCCACAGTTGTTGTGCCGCTTGATTTCATACGCTTGCCTCTGATCGCAATTATTGGCCTTCTGGTTTACGGCGAGGCGCTTGATATCTGGGTGCTGGTGGGGGCGGTGGTGATATTTAGCGGCAATTACCTTAATATATGGTCGGAAACCCGTAAAACTACCTAACGGTTTGACCCTTCCGCGTCGCCCCGCTACCAAGCGATAGAATAATTTTCGCTTGGCAGGACGCAAGATGATCTACGAAACCGCAGACGACTGGACCAACGCGGCACACAAACGCGTGCTGTTTTTCGGCATGTCCGGCCTTGGCAAAACCTATCTTTCCAACATGTTGCGCGCCAATGGCGACTGGTTTCATTACTCGATCGACTATCGTATCGGCACCCGCTACATGGGCGAACATATCACTGACAACGCCAAAGCCGAGGCGATGAAAGTACCGTTTTTACGCGAACTGTTGCTGTCGGATTCAATCTTTATCGGATCCAACATCTCCTTTGAAAACCTCGCGCCGGTTTCGACCTATCTAGGCAAACCCGGCAATCCCGAAATGGGCGGTTTGACCTATGCAGAATACACCCGCCGTCAGGATCAATTTCGCACTGCCGAAATTGCCGCACTGATGGACACCCCCCATTTTATCGCCCGCGCCGACGCGCTCTATGGTTATCCCAATTTTATTTGCGACACTGGCGGTTCTATCTGCGAATGGGTAAATGCCGCTAATCCCGATGATCCAATCATGCGCGCGCTAAGTGAACATACTCTTATGATCTGGATAAAAGGCGACGAGGCCCACACCAAGGAATTGATCCGCCGCTTTGATGCGGCCCCGAAACCGATGTCCTATCAACCCGAATTTCTATCGCGCGTCTGGGACGAATACCTAAGCAATAACAATTGCTCAGAAGGTGATGTTGATCCAGATAGATTCATCCGCTGGGCCTATGCACAGGCGCTTGATCATCGTCAACCGCGTTATGCCGAGATGGCCAAATGGGGCGTTACGGTGACCGCTGACGAAGTGTCGGATGTCGCCACCCCGCAAGATTTTGATGCCTTGATGCGACGCGCCCTTGAGCGGCGCTAACCCCCATCATTGCGATTAAAAAACCGAGGACGACCCTGACATGCCGATAAAAATTCCCGCCGACCTCCCTGCTTTTGACATTCTCACCCGCGAAGGCGTTATGGTGATGTCCGAAGACCGCGCCTCGGTGCAGGATATTCGCCCGCTGCGTATTGCGCTGCTCAATCTTATGCCCAAAAAAATCCAGACCGAAACCCAGTTTTCGCGCTTGATCGGGGCTACTCCTCTCCAGATCGAACTTACACTGGTGCGGATGAGCGAACACAAGGCCCGCAATACCGCCTCCGAACATATGGCGAGTTTTTACCAGTCATTTCAATCTATT
>JAUZRV010000265.1 GCA_030950105.1 Rhodobacterales bacterium
TTGAGGGCGGAATCTGCCTGAAATCAGGGGAGCGGGGTAAAACAGTCGCGAAAGCGGCCGCAAAACGGCTGGTGCCGTGAACCCGAGCGGCAATCGACAACTTCCGCATGCCGAAAGCCATGTTGTTCAGAGTTTCCTTAGCAAGATACGTCATCGCATCAATTTCACGCGGTGAAAGCGCCTGCGCTTGCTCTTGTTTGCGCTCCGGCTCAAATTCCAACGCTTTTTGGTTGAAATAATGCGCTATCAATATGAGGTTACGCCGGTGGGTTTCGGTGAATTCCGCCCAAAATTCATCGGTTCCGGAATGGCTTACGGTAAATAGCGCAAACTGGCCGTTTGGGCCGCGAATAGGAACTGAAAACCCTTGATTGCCGACCCCGTATTTGATGGCTTCCGATTGAAATACTTTGGCCGCTTTGGTTGACCAGTCAAGTCGCTTCCAATCAACCGGATGAAACCGCTGATAGCATCCTAAAATCACCGGATCGACGCGAATATATCCCTTTTCTATATAGCGCTCCCGCCATTCGTCGGAATAGGATCCACAGCCGTATTGTTCGCCCGCACTATCAACCCAGTGGTAAACGATATGATCAATTTTAAAGTGGTCACGGAGAGCTTCCGTGGCGACTTGAAGCTGATCAAGCTCTGATGCCTGTTCCAACTCCTTTAATATAGCCTCCAGCCGAGGCTGATTGGGCGCTTTCATCCGCACCTGTTCCTTCTTTGATCAACGCCAGGTCCGCGGCAGCAATGAGTGCCGTATCATCCAGTTGTTCCGCCAGTGCCACCATCCCGTTGGCCTGTGCAAAAGTCTTCAAGTCGGCCAGAACGTCGAGTATCCAGTTATTTTTCATGTTTACTCTCTTTATTAGAAGTGAATTGATCCTGAAAACAACCCTAACATGCAAAAATAGGTGAGGAAATTCGCGGATTCCTACTCCCCAGATATAGTGAGGGCCTATTTTGTAAGCATTTGTTTTCATTTGACGCGCCTTAGATACAGAAAACGCCCGCGAGTCACAAAAGGGATTCGCGAGCGTTCTATGTGGGTTACTTACCGAATCAAGGATATTGGTAAGGTTAAATGGTTAACAACCTGCTTCAACGACATCTTCAACCGTGCGCAATCCGGTCTTTGGCGCTTGCACCAACACGGCCATATTACCCGGACGATGTTCATTGCGCAGCATTTTGAGATGAGCCGAAGGAATCTCGTCCCACGGGAAAACTTCGGACATGCAGGGATCAATCCGCCGCTCGACCATCAACTTGTTGGCGCTGGCGGCCTGTTTGAGATGGGCAAAATGCGACCCTTGCACGCGTTTTTGGTGCATCCACAAATAGCGCGCGTCCATTGTGAGGTTATATCCGGTGGTGCCTGCACAGATCACCACCATGCCGCCTTTTTTGCACACAAACACCGAAACCGGAAACGTCGCCTCGCCGGGGTGTTCAAATACCATATCGACATTATTGCCCTTGCCGGTAATATCCCAGATCGCCTTGCCGAACTTGCGCACTTCGCCAAACCACGCCTTGTATTCATCGGTGTTGACCACCGGCATTTGGCCCCAGCAATTGAAATCCTTGCGGTTGATCACGCCCTTGGCGCCCAAATCCATGACAAACTGACGCTTGTCCTCGTCCGAAATCACCCCGATGGCATTGCCACCCGCCGTGTTGATCAACTGGATTGCGAATGACCCAAGACCACCAGATGCGCCCCACACCAGAACATTCTGGCCCGGCTTCAATTCATGGGGGTGATGGCCAAACAACATCCGGTATGCCGTGGCCAACGTCAGCGTATAACAGGCGCTTTCTTCCCAAGTCAGATGACGCGGGCGCGGCATGAGTTGCTGCGCTTGCACGCGGGTAAACTGTGCAAATGATCCGTCTGGCGTTTCATATCCCCAAATCCGCTGGCTTGGTGAAAACATCGGGTCGCCGCCGTTACATTCTTCATCGTCGCCGTCGTCCTGGTTACAATGCACTACAACCTCGTCGCCCACTTTCCAGCGTTTGACCTTGTCACCCACCGCCCAAACGATGCCGGACGCATCCGATCCGGCGATATGGTAATCGGCTTTGTGGATATCAAACGGGCTAACCGGCGTGCCAAGTCCGGCCCAGACACCGTTATAGTTCACGCCTGCGGCCATCACCAAAACCAGAACATCATGACTATCAAGGGTCGGCACATCGACCACTTCGATCTGAAAACTCTTGTCCGGTTCACCGTGGCGTTCCCGACGGATGGCCCACGCGTGCATTTTTTTGGGCACATACCCCATGGGTGGCATTTCCCCCACATCATAGAGATCTCTTTCGGGAGCATCATATTGTGCAATATTGCTGTCGCTATCCAAGGCCATGTTCGTCTCCTTCGTTTTCCACTCTCCCTCGCCGTCGATCCGTCTATTGCTGCAACGCAGAATCGCGGCGGGGCTTGGCACCGGAATATCGGCCGCCACGCAACAATGCAATGCGATAAGGTGTAATTTTGTAATTTAATAACCGAGCAATTGCAGAAACTCGGGGGAATTCGGCCTATTTTTGCCCGCCAAACAAATGCGCAATCGAAGCCGCATAATATTCGACCAAGGGGCGTTCGTTTTCGGCAATACTCACCACCCCGTCCGCATCCCGCACCATTTTGCGTTTGATAAGACCGCGCAGGCCGACCTCGATCATATAAGAGACATCATTGCGCGGCATATGCACATGGGCATTTTCCAAACGCGCCATCAAGGCAATCACCGCACGCGATAGATCGGCCACCGCCAACGGCGCCTCGGCCTGCAACATTGCAGTGGCCACCAATGGCACCGGCAAAACCGGCACTTCGGCGCCGATTCGTTGCATCAATTCTTCGGCAAGCGGCTCAATCACATCCGCAAGACCCAAGGCCCTGCGGTCTTCTATAAAGGCCGAGAGCGACACCGGCGCACCGAAACTTACCGCCGCATACCCGAATTTGTGATATTTCCCCGTGACCCGAAGCCACATTTGTTTAAAGAAAAACCCGAAAACGACCGACATGCGCGCCTTGAACCGCCGTGTTCCGGCCTGATCCGCCGCAACCAGAATCCGGTCCTCTAACACCCGGTCGTAATTCAGGGCGACCGGCACAAACATCACATCCCGCCCGCCAGTATCAGGTTCAAACCCGTCGACAATGTATTTCAACAACCCCATGCGCGGCGCGGCCAACGCTCCGTCCAAACTCAACCCGCCTTCGGGGAACACGGCCTGCATCACACCCGCATCCGTGGCCAGACGCACATAACGCGCCAAAACCTTGCGGTAGAGATTGCCCCGCGATTTACGCCGGATAAAATACGCGCCCATCGCCTTGATCAACCGGCTAAGGGGCCAAACCCGCGCCCATTCGCCCACCGCATATGACAGGGCGGATCGCTCGGCCGCGAGATAGGTCACCAAAAAATAGTCGATGTTACTACGGTGATTGATCACAAAAATCATCGTCGCCTCTTGGTCAACATCCTGAAGCGCGGTTTCCGCCACATGCCCTAACCGCACCCGATACATGGCCTGACTGAAAAACCGCGCCAGTTTGATCGCGACCCCGAAATAGGCACTGGCACTAAACGATGGCACGATCTCGCGGGCGTAAACCGTTGCTTGGTGAAATGCCAGATCTTCGCGCACGCCGGTCTCTTTGGCATGTTCGGCAACCGCCTGCATCACCTGCGGATCGTAGATCAGGCGGTTGATCATGTCGTGCCGGCGCGCGAGTTTGAACGGCTGAATCGGGCGATCAAGGTTTTCATTCAACTTGGCCACGACTTTTTCCAGCCGCCGCCGAAAATACCAGCGCACCGGCGGAAGCAAGAAATGCGATAGCGCCCTAATCGCGGCAAACAGTAATATCAGGACCAACAGCCAAAGCGGCAATTCAACAGTTTGAAACATAGCGCATAAGGTGACAGGTTATTTATGATCCGTAAACTCTTATGCTCCCCCCCCCTATTCAGGGGGGATTTCAAGGCGCAGCAATGAATTTGGTCCGGTATTCAATACCTATGCTATAAAAAACCCGTTGAAATCGTTGATTTACGCGGGAATCCGCATATGATTATTGCATGACTTTAGGAATCTCTGAACAAAGCCCTGATTTCCGTGCTATAATTCTGGCAGCACTTACGGGAGAATTGGCATTGAAACAGCAGAGTTTTTCGTCACTTGAGCAGGCCTACAAGAAGAAGCGGA
>JAUZRV010000266.1 GCA_030950105.1 Rhodobacterales bacterium
ATCATTGGCAGATTGAGATCATGCATCGCGACAAGGACGTGACAATGGGTGAAGACCGCTACACGAACCGCTCAGACCATGCTCCGAGAAACATTTTCTCCCTCACCAGCGCCGCTATCACCCTGCTCAAACGCATCGCAACATCACCAACCAGGGCGATTGAACTCGTACAGGATAACCGCGCAAAGGCAGTCGAGATCATCGCGGCAGAACGATAATCCCACTTTCTCTGAATCACCCTGACGGTGTCCTTTAGGGTTCTGTTCCCGATGGCAATTGCAGTATTGGTGGGTCGCAGCGTCCAGATCAATACCAAGAGCAGCAATTTCTGACGTAGCCCAACGAACTTGAGGTTGGTCAACGGCAACTTTGTCCGCATAGCGGCCATTGCGTGCATTCATCCTCTTGCCTTTACTCTGCAAAGGCAGCGCCCGACCTCCTCCCACCAAAATCATTGTGGGAGGGTGCTTTGCACCCACCCCGAGGTCCACGCGCGGTGCATGTAATTGAAGGGTAGTTTGCCCGTCTAGCCGTCGTTAAAAGGGGGCGGTCGGTTGAGGTGAGATTTAAGGGGGGGGCCGCTGGTGCTGGACCATCTGGGCGCGCTTCGTTATCTCTGCGCGGAACAGTTTTGAAAAGGCGCACTTATGTCTGCACATGGCACTCCGATTCCGATGACATCATCCAAATGTGGCCCGTTGACCGGCGTGGCCGAGGTGCCGGGGGATAAATCGATCTCGCATCGGTCGTTGATTTTGGGGGCGATGGCGGTCGGGGAAACCCGCATATCTGGGTTGCTCGAGGGCGATGATGTTTTGGATACCGCGCGGGCGATGCGGGCGTTCGGGGCCGAAGTGATTGAACACGGAAACGGCGAATGGTCGGTTTTCGGGGTCGGTGTTGGCGGGTTTTGCGAGCCGGACAATGTGATTGATTGCGGCAATTCGGGCACCGGTGTGCGGTTGATAATGGGGGCGATGGCGACGTCGCCGATCACTGCGACCTTTAGTGGGGATGCCAGTTTGAACAGCCGGCCAATGGCGCGGGTGACCGACCCGTTGGCGTTGTTTGGCACGGTTGCGGTGGGCCGCGATGGCGGGCGATTGCCGATGACGATTGTGGGCGCGCGCGCGCCGGTGCCGGTGCGCTATGTGGTGCCGGTGCCAAGTGCGCAGGTGAAATCTGCGGTATTATTGGCGGGGTTGAACGCGCCGGGGCAAACCGTGGTGATCGAGAAAGAAGCAACGCGCGACCATACCGAACGGATGTTGGCGGGGTTCGGGGCGGAAATATCGACCGAAGTCACTGACGAGGGGCGGGTGATAACCTTGACCGGCCAACCGGAATTGAAACCGCAGGTAATTGCGGTGCCGCGCGATCCGTCTTCGGCGGCGTTTCCTGTGTGCGCGGCGTTGATCACCCAAGGGTCGAATGTGTTGGTGCCTGGAATCGGGTTGAACCCGACGCGCGCGGGGTTGTTTACAACACTGCGCGAAATGGGCGCGGATTTGACATTTGAAAATGAACGGATCGAGGGCGGGGAACCTTGTGCCGATCTGCGCGCACGGTATTCGCCGGATATGGTCGGCATCGAGGTGCCACCAGCGCGCGCAGCAAGCATGATTGACGAGTATCCGGTGTTGTCGGTGGTCGCGGCGTTTGCGCGCGGCGATACTGTGATGCGCGGGGTGAAGGAACTTCGCGTAAAAGAAAGCGACCGGATTGATGCCATGGCGGTTGGTCTGCGTGCCAACGGGATCGCGGTAGAGGACGGGCCGGATTGGTGGATCGTGACCGGTGCGGGCATGGGCGGCGTGGCCGGTGGCGCAACGGTCGAGAGCCATCTGGATCACCGGATCGCGATGTCGTTTATGATTTTGGGCATGGGCGCGGAAAATCCGGTGACCTTGGATGACGGCAACCCGATCACCACGTCGTTTCCGGTGTTTGAACCGTTGATGGCGCAGTTGGGTGCCAAGATGGAACGTGCGGAGGGGTGAAGAGATGCAGGGCGGATGTAATTGCGGACGGGTGACCTATCGGGTGCGTGGGCCATTGCGGCCGGTGATTGCCTGTCATTGTTCGCAGTGCCGCAAGGCCAGCGGGTATTTCGTGGCGGCAACATAGGGCCGACGCGAAGATGTTGAAATCAGGGGGCAGGTGACGTGGTATCAATCGTCGGAAACGGCGCGGCGCGGATTTTGCGGGCATTGCGGCAGCAATCTGTTTTGGGACGGAGCGGGCGAGAATATTTCGATTCATGCAGGCACCTTGGACGGAGCAACCGGATTGTCGATTGTCGGGCATATTTTTTGCGTAGATAAGGGCGATTATTATGAGCTTGCAGATGATTTGCCAAAGGCAGAAGGCGCAGATCCGGTGTTGACCACGATGGTGGTGGCAAATGGTGCGCAAGAAAACGGGATTTGAGATATGAGATTTACAGTAGCGATTGACGGGCCAGCGGCGGCGGGCAAGGGCACGATTGCGCGTGCGGTGGCGGAGCATTTCGGGTTTGCACATCTGGATACTGGCCTTCTTTATCGCGCTGTGGGGGCGAAAACCATGGTCGGGGTAGAGCCGATTGAAGCGGCCAGAACATTGACCGCCGAAGATTTGGCACGCGACGATTTGCGCAGCGCAGCCGTGGCACAAGCGGCAAGCTGGGTGGCGGTGATTGGCGAAGTGCGCGCGGCATTACTTGATTTTCAACATGCGTTTGCGGCCCGAATGGGCGGGGCGGTTTTGGACGGGCGCGATATTGGCACGGTGATTTGCCCAGATGCGGAAGTGAAAATGTTTGTCACCGCAAGCGATGATGTGCGCGCGCGGCGGCGGTTCGAAGAACTATCGGGCAAGGGCGCAGATGTGACCTTGGATGGCGTATTGCAGGATTTGCGTGAACGCGATGCGCGGGATCGCGAACGGTCGGCGGCCCCGTTGGTGGCGGCGGACGATGCGGTGAGGATTGATACCAGCGACATGACGATTGCACACGCGGTTGAGGCGGTGATTGCAGAAATAGAGAAAATCAGGGGCAAGGTATGAAAACGCGGAAACTGGGGCGCACGGGAATTGAAATTTCGACAATGGGGATTGGTGGAATGTCGTTTTCCAATTTCTATGGGCCGACGGACGAGGCCGAAAGCTTTGCCATTCTGGACGCGGCGATGGCGGCGGGTGTGAACCATCTGGACACCTCGAATATTTACGGAATGGGGCGTTCGGAAACCGTGATCGGGGCGTATCTGGCGGCGCGCGGGGCCGAAGCGCGCGATTTTTTCAGCATCGCAACCAAGGCGTCAATCACCAAACACCCTGATACCGGCGCGCGGTTTTATGACAATTCGGCAGAGCATTTGAACAGTGAACTCGACAAGAGCCTTGTGAAAATGGGGGTTGAACAGATTGATCTGTTTTATGTGCATCGGCGCGAGGCGGCGCGCCCGATTGAAGAGGTGACAGAAACATTGGCGGCGATGGTGCAGGCCGGAAAAATCCGCAGTTTCGGGTTTTCCGAGATCGCGCCAACGTCGTTGCGACGGGCCGCGGCAGTGCATCCGGTGGCGGCGGTGCAATCGGAATATTCACTATCGACGCGATCCCCCGAAATGGGATTGGTGCAGGCGTGTGGAGAAATCGGCACCTCGTTGGTGGCATTTTCGCCGGTGGGGCGGTCGTTGTTGACCGATCATCCGTTGAGTGCGGCGCAGGTGAAAGACCTGCCGTTTTTGGCGGGCAATGAACGGTTTCAGGAACCGAATTTTTCGGCCAATATTGCGCGGACCGACAGGTTTCGCGCTTTGGCTGCGGAAATGGGGGTGTCGGCGGCGGGATTGGCGATTGCTTGGTTAATCTCGCGCGGCGAGCAAGTGATACCGATTCCCGGCACGCGGTCAGCGGTGCATTTTGCGGAACTGGTGCAGGGGATTGATTTTGATCTCGGGGCGGATGATCTGGCGCGGATCGACGCGGTTTTGCCGATTGGTTGGGCGCATGGCGACCGCTATAATGTGGATCAATGGGACGGACCCGAGAAATATTGCTAGGCTTTGTTTGACAGATAAGGGGACTAAATTATTTACGCCTTGAATATAGAGTGCTTTTATTGCTGGGCTGACAGTTGGATTTTTCAGGATAGCCCCATGAATAGTTGCACTTGGCTGGGGCCAGTGGATAGTGGGGGCGGCTTCCCAATTCTCGCCGGATGAAATAAGAATTGTAGGCGATTGAGAGAGAACCAATGCGAAAACAGCAAGTAAAGCTGCTGTTATGCCCCACATATATAGGGTTCGTTTCCAGTAAAGATCAATTTCAAATATCTCGGATGTGATGGGCTTTGTTAAGGGCGAATTCAATTGCTTCTTTTGAAAGGACATTGGGGCCATCTGAGTTGGTGTTCGCGGTTTGGGTCAATTCCTCATAATAACGGGTTTTGAATTCTTTGGAAAACACGCGTTCAATCCTTGATGTTGATGGAGTAGACCTGATTGATCCCAATGTGCTTGTGCGTTGCTGCCCACTTGCCCCCGCCGCAAAAACAGACTATAGGCCGCCTGTCGACAAGGCGATTCATGCCATAAAATAATAGACGCAGGCGGGCTGGGGATTATCACCGGCCTTTGTTGTTTTATAAATAAGATGATTAGCCGGACGACCAACTGAAACCCAAAGACCGGCGGAGACAACCGCACGGCCCGAAAAATGAACGTTAAAGGATCTATACGACCACATGGCTGAACTTACATCTATGGAGGAATTCGAAGCCCTCCTGAACGAAAGCTTCGAAATTGATACACCTGTTGAAGGGGCTGTTGTAAAAGGCAAGGTTATCGCGATTGAAGCGGGCCAAGCCATCATCGACGTCGGCTATAAAATGGAAGGCCGCGTTGATATTAAAGAATTCGCAAATCCTGGCGAAGCGCCAGAAATTGCAGTTGGCGACAGCGTAGAAGTTTTCCTCCGTCAGGTCGAGAACTCCAAAGGCGAAGCGGTTATCAGCCGTGAAATGGCCCGTCGCGAAGAAGCATGGGATCGTCTGGAAAAAGCCAACGAGAACGAAGAACGCGTCGAAGGCGCAATCTTTGGTCGCGTCAAAGGCGGCTTTACTGTGGACCTCGGCGGCGCGGTTGCGTTCTTGCCCGGTTCCCAAGTTGACGTGCGCCCTGTGCGTGATGCCGGCCCGTTGATGGGGCTCAAGCAGCCGTTCCAAATCCTTAAAATGGATCGTCGTCGTGGCAACATCGTTGTATCGCGTCGTGCCATTCTGGAAGAATCGCGTGCCGAACAGCGTAGCGAAGTCATTGCCAACCTTACCGAAGGTCAGGCCGTTGACGGTGTTGTCAAAAACATCACCGAATATGGTGCCTTTGTTGATCTGGGCGGTGTTGATGGTTTGCTGCACGTTACCGATATGGCATGGCGTCGGGTCAACCACCCGACCGAAATCCTGACCATTGGCGAAACTGTCAAAGTTCAAGTGATCAAAATCAACAAAGAAACCCATCGTATTTCCTTGGGCATGAAACAGTTGCAAGAAGATCCATGGGAGCAGGTTGCCGGTAAATATCCGCTGGAATCCACCCACACAGGTCGCGTGACCAACATCACCGATTACGGTGCCTTTGTTGAACTTGAGCCAGGTGTTGAAGGTCTGGTTCACGTGTCCGAGATGTCTTGGACCAAGAAAAACATCCACCCCGGCAAAATCGTTTCGACGAGCCAGGAAGTGGAAGTTATGGTTCTGGATATTGATGGCGCCAAACGCCGTGTATCTCTTGGCCTGAAACAGACCATGCGCAATCCTTGGGAAGTGTTTGCAGAAACCCACCCCGAGAACACAGAAGTCGAAGGCGAAGTCAAAAACATCACCGAATTCGGTCTGTTTGTTGGCCTTCCCGGCGACATCGACGGCATGGTTCACCTGTCCGACCTGTCATGGGACGAGCGCGGCGAAGATGCGATCCAGTCCTATCACAAAGGTGACATCGTTCAGGCGATCGTATCCGAAGTCGACGTTGAGAAAGAGCGCATCAGCCTCTCGATCAAGGGGCTTGGTGGCGATAAATTTGCCGAGGCTGTTGGCGGCGTAAAACGTGGTTCGATCATCACTGTTGAAGTGACCTCGATCGAAGAAGGCGGCGTTGAAGTGACCTATGAAGGCATGAAATCCTTTATCCGTCGTTCCGACTTGTCGCGTGATCGTGCCGAGCAACGTCCAGAGCGTTTCAACGTTGGTGACAAGCTCGATGTGCGGGTAACCAACATCGACGCGAAAAACCACCGTTTGGGTGTGTCGGTTAAGGCACGCGAAATCGCAGAAGAAAAAGAAGCCGTGGCACAATATGGATCGTCCGATTCAGGTGCGTCACTGGGTGACATTCTGGGTGCGGCACTTAAGGGCGACGAATAATTCCAGAAGCGATAATTTGGAAACGGCCCCGCAGGATTTGCGGGGCCGTTTTCGTTGATGCGTCTGTTCAAGTTCCCGAATCATCAGGGGCGACGCATAAGCGCATCTATGTGGAATGACCAAATTCGGGAACTTCACATGGTTCCGTTCCCCCATTCTGTGGCTATTTTCCCCTAAGACACCGAATTAACGCATTAAATCATGCAGATAATGGCTGCTTGGTGTTCCCGTGTGGGTAAATTCTACCTATAGTTATAAAAAAGCATAATTAGTCTGACAATTGCCCGGGGGGACAATACCGATGATAAGATCGGAACTTATTCTGAAACTAGCCGAAGAAAACCCACATCTTTACCAGCGCGATGTTGAACGTATCGTCAATACGATCTTTGACGAGATCACCGATGCGATGTCACGTGGGGATCGGGTTGAGTTGCGCGGCTTTGGTGCCTTTTCTGTAAAAAAGCGTGACGCGCGCATGGGCCGAAATCCGCGCACGGGCGAGTCGGTCAAGGTTGAAGAAAAGCACGTTCCGTTCTTTAAGACAGGCAAGTTATTGCGCGATCGTCTAAACGGAAAGTAAGATCATGAGATATATTCGCTATGTGTTTCTGGCAGCTCTCGGGCTGGCGTTGGGGGCTATGGCGTTGGCCAATCGCGGGGCGGTGACCCTGCAACTTTTGCCCGATGGAATTGCCGATCTGGTCGGGCTTAATCACGAAATATCACTGCCGTTGTTTGTGGTGATTTTCGGCGGGATAATCCTCGGCCTGTTGATCGGGTTTATGTGGGAATGGCTGCGCGAACATAAATTGCGTGCTGAAAGCAGCCGCAAAGGGTCGCAGGTCAAAAAGCTTGAGCGCGAAGTGCGCCGTCTGAAAGGGCGTGCCGCCGAGGGCAAAGACGAGGTTCTGGCGCTTTTGGATGAGGCCGGTTAAAATCGCGCCTATGAATAGCGATATAAACGTCAAAATTTGCGGACTAACCGAGAGCGCGGATATTCCGGCGGCCTTGCTTGCGGGTGCGCGGTATTTGGGATTCGTGTTTTTCCCGAAATCGCCACGGCATCTGGAAATGCCGGATGCCGCGTTTATGGCAGGCTCGGTGCCGGATGGTATTTGCAAAGTGGCGCTTACGGTCAATGCCGATAATGCGTTGCTTGATGCGATAACCCGCGATGTTCCAATAGATATGTTGCAACTGCATGGATCAGAATCGCCCGAACGCGTGGTCGAGATTAAATCGCGCTATGGCCTGCCGGTGATGAAGGCCGTTGGCGTGGCCGATGCGAATGATTTGGCGGCGCTTGAAACCTATGGGCGGGTGGCGGATCAATTGTTGGTGGATGCCAAACCGCCCAAAGGTGCGGTTTTGCCCGGTGGAAATGGATTGGCATTTGATTGGCGGTTGATCGCGGGGCGCAGATGGCCGGTGCCGTGGATGCTCGCCGGGGGATTGACGCCGGAAAATGTGGCGCAGGCGATTGTATTGACCGGTGCGACACAGGTTGATGTTTCATCTGGCGTGGAAAGCGTGGCAGGCGTAAAGAGTAGCCAATTGATTGCTGATTTTTGTGAAGCAGCGTTGAAGAAATAAGCCCAAAATAATCACGGAGACGACAATGACCGATCAACCCAACAGTTATAAGACCGGCCCGGACGAGAATGGCCGTTTCGGTGATTTTGGCGGGCGCTTTGTGGCCGAAACCTTGATGCCGCTGATTCTGGCGCTGGAAGATGAATATGAACGGGCCAAAGGTGACGAAAGCTTCTGGGCCGAGATGGATGATCTTTGGGAACATTATGTGGGCCGGCCAAGTCCGCTCTATTATGCCGAGGGATTGACCAAACATCTGGGCGGGGCGAAAATTTATCTCAAGCGGGACGAGTTGAACCACACTGGCGCGCATAAGATCAATAATGTGCTGGGGCAGATTTTGCTCGCGCGGCGCATGGGCAAAACGCGGATTATTGCAGAAACCGGCGCCGGACAACACGGAGTGGCCACGGCCACGGTCTGTGCGAAATTCGGATTGAAATGTGTGATCTATATGGGGGCGCATGATGTGAAACGTCAGGCCCCGAATGTGTTTCGGATGCGTTTGCTCGGCGCCGAGGTCGTGGCGGTAACGTCGGGGCGCGGCACATTGAAGGATGCGATGAACGATGCGATGCGCGATTGGGTGACCAATGTCGACGATACGTTTTATTGCATCGGCACGGTTGCGGGGCCACATCCCTATCCGGCGATGGTGCGCGATTTTCAGGCGATCATTGGCAAAGAAACCAAGGTTCAATTGCAAGCCCAAGAAGGCGAAGGCCGTTTGCCCGACACGATTATTGCCGCGATCGGGGGCGGGTCAAATGCGATGGGCCTGTTCTTTCCGTTTCTCGACGACACATCGGTGAATATCATCGGAGTCGAGGCCGGTGGAAAAGGCGTGAATGAAAAGATGGAGCATTGCGCGTCGTTGACCGGTGGTCGCCCCGGCGTTTTGCATGGCAACCGCACCTATTTGTTGCAGGATGATGATGGCCAAATTCTGGAAGGGTTTTCTATTTCGGCGGGTCTTGATTATCCCGGTATCGGGCCGGAACATTCGTGGCTGCATGATATCGGGCGCGCGCAATATGTGGCGATTACGGATGTCGAGGCGCTCGAGGCGTTTCAATTGTGCTGTGCGGTCGAGGGGATTATTCCGGCGCTGGAACCAAGTCACGCTTTGGCGCATGTGATGAAAATCGCGCCTGATCTACCGGCGGACCATATCATGGTGATGAATATGTGTGGCCGTGGCGACAAAGATATTTTCACCGTTGCCAAGGTTTTAGGATTCGATATGAGCGACGCAGAGTAGGGAAAATTCCGAATCTCGCCTTTGAGATTTCGGATAATCACCAACCTGATCTATAGGAAAAGGCCTAGGGCAATACACGCTCTGGGCCTTTTTTGTCTCTAAACCATATGTAGAATTTGTCTTAAGTGGTAAAGTTCGAAATTTGGTAAGTATCTGAAAAAACACAGAAAAATTGAGTTTGACGGGGGAAACTCGCCTAAACTCCGGTTTATTTCCCTAAACCAACGGGCCAAAATCCGAGAATAAACTCAATTCCAATAGAGCGCAGCGGGAAAGTCCTGTTTTGTGAGGTCAATGGCGCTGATGATCGGCGTTTAGGAAATACGCTGACAATCAGCGCATAACACAGGAACAAAAAAATGAAAAATCTTCTTCTTAGCACTTCGGCAATCGCGTTTCTCATGACTGGCACAGCACTGGTTCAAGCAGAGCCACATGATGAACCCGCAGCATTTTCTAAATCCTTAGCTAACAACTCTGATGATAACGGTTCAAACGGATCCGGTAACGGTCGCGATGACGACAATGGTCGCAATGACGACAATGGTCGCAACGATGACAGTGATGACGACGGTCGCAATAATGGCTATAACGATGGCAACGAAGGTGACGACAACGATGATGGTGACCGCGACGGCAGTGACAATGATGGCAGCGACGGCGACAGCGACGGTGGCGATCACGACGGTGGCGACGGCGATCACGACGGTGGCGGCGACAGCGACAGCGACGGTGGTGAAGGCGGCGACAGCGACAGCGACGGCGGCGGCGACAGCGACGGTGGTGACAGCGACGGTGGTGACGGTGGTGAAGGTGACGACTAAGCCTTTAAGAAGTAGGGCTTGATAAGCTCTTGAAAATTCACCAATCTTGTCGGCGTCCCCATTGGGGCGTCGACTTGGGTTTGGGACGGTAAAAATGCAGTTCAATAAAGGCATATTTGTAAGTGGCATTGTTTTGCTCGGTGCGTCAGGTGCCATGGCAGAAACTGCGACACAGGCAATCGCGCGGCAATTGGGCGAACAAGGATATACGCGCATCACAATTTCCCGGACGTTTCTAGGCCGTAGCCGGATTGTTGCGACTGGACCAAACAAAGATCGAGAAATTGTGGTGAATCCCAAAACCGGCGAAATATTGCGGGATTTTCGCAGTCCTGTGTCCGGCGTAGCGACTATTTCGGACGATGAAGATGTTACGTTTACCGTTGGCACCGTAGCGACGTCCGGTCGTGATGATGATGGCGATGACGGGAATGAAGGAAGCGATGATAGCGACGGCGATGATGGCGTTGATGGTGACAGCGGTGAAGGCGACGGCGATGGCGGTGACAGCGGTGAAGGCGATAGTGCTGACGGCGACAGCGATGGCGGCGATAGTGGTGACAGCGATGGCGGTGACAGTGGTGACGGTGACAGCGACGGCGGTGACGGCGGTGAAGGTGACAGCGATGGCGGTGACAGTGACGGCGGCGACAGTGACGGCGGCGACGGCGGTGAAGGTGACGGAGATGACTAATCAGAACTTGGCCCGAGGTTTTGATGCGCAAAGGGCAATAGTGTGAAGCAACGCTGGATCGTTATATTGATCGCGCTGATACAAGCGGCCTGTGCGGTGTTTTTTGTCTCTGACATCGTAGTGTCGGTGTTTGGCCTACGCAGCACACCGATTAGTTGGGCGGTGCGTGAGTTGCTTGAAATTGGTGCGGCAATCGGGTTGATCCTCGGATTGCCGCTTGGGTGGGTTGCCTATCGGCGGACATTGCAACGGACCCATGTTGCCGAACAAAGTTTACGGCTGGCGTCGGGGGTGTTTATGGACATTCTGGAAGAACATTTCGAAGAATGGGGCCTGACACCTGCCGAACGCGATGTGGCGCTGTTTTCGATCAAGGGGCTGTCAACGCGCGAGATTGCCGAGACCCGCAGCACTTCGGAAGGCACGGTCAAGGCGCAGACCAATGCGATTTACCGCAAGGCAAATGTAAGCGGGCGGCCCCAGCTTTTGAGTCTGTTTATTGATGATCTGATGACGGATGCCTTGCCACTTAAATCGCAAGAAAGCGCGGCCTAGCCCGAATTATTCATGAAGCGGCGTAAATCGTTTGGCGGGCGTAGATCAAGCTGTTGAAATGTCGTATGATTTTGGTGTTGAACAAGATCATTCACCTCCAGCAGAAAATCCAGCCCGCCATGAACGACGATACAC
>JAUZRV010000267.1 GCA_030950105.1 Rhodobacterales bacterium
ATTTCCTTCCGCCTCCGAACCGTCCCTCCGCGTCTCCGCTTCCGTCTGGCCCGTCCGGCGCCCCGTTAGAGCGTCGCTGCTCGTCCGGTAAGGGGGGTTCTAGTGTTAAGGAACCAAACCCGCAAGCGGTTTTTTCAAGAATTGGGAAATAAATTCCAAAAACCAACTTATCAAAACAATAACAATGGCTTAGGAGAAAAACATCTGCGCATTTTTCAATAGCGCGCCAAAACCGAAATGCGATGCATTGCCCCTAAACACAACATATTGAGGTTTAAGAGGACACATCCGCAACCCAAAGTGGGGTTTGACCGAGTCGCATGCAGAATCACCTATACGATTCCCTCCAAATACCCACGTCACGGCCCCACGCACGGTGCTTTCATCGTAATTTCCCTCAAGTTTACCCCCATAGGTATGGTTTCACGGGATATTGCCGATGATTTCCCCCTAGATCACCACCCCCGAGAGGATAACCGCGAGGCCAAGCGCCCCAATCGCCAATTTCCAATGCAATGATCGAACCGCAATCAGACCATGACTCAATATAGCAAGTCCCACTGCCATACGAGCAAACGCGACAAGCGCCGCAAGCGGGGCCTCGGTAAGTCGTAGAATATCGGGATTCGCGATCATCCCGAGCGGAATCACATATAGCCCGACGCCAAGCGCCATTGCCGTCGTCGCCACCTTGAGCCAGTTTTCACCGACCATACCCGCAGCAATAAACACCGCCCCACAGACCGGCGGCGTAATTGTCGACAACAATGCAAACCAGAACACGAACAAATGCGCCTGTAACGGCTCCAACCCTTGTTGGATCAACGCGGGTCCGGCCACGGATACACATATGACATAGGCGGCGGTGGTCGGCACCTCCATCCCCAGCACCAGACAGGCCAAAGCGGTCAACAATAGCGACGGCCACAACATCCCCCCCGACCCTGACAAGACCAAAGAAGTGATTTTCACCCCGAGGCCGGTGATCGACAGCACACCGATCACAATCGAGGCGCAAAAAATAATCGCCGCGATCATCGCCGTCTGTCGCGCCGCATTTAGCAATGCATTGGCAAACCGTGTGCGGATCAAAGCCGGATCAAAACGCCCCGTGCGATTGAAGAACAACAAAATGGCTCCGGCCAGGATCGCCAGACTAGCGGCGTATTGCGGCGTATACCCGCCGCCGAACATCCCCCAGAGCAACACAGTGAACGGCACCATGAAGAAACCCGACGTGATCAGAACATCGCGGGCTGCGGGCTGTTCGCTCGCGTCGATGCTGCGCAACTCGTATTTGCTGGCATAGGCGTTGATCCCCATCCAGACCGCAAGGAAGAACAATATAGATGGCAGGATCGCCGCCGCCATGATGCCCGTATACGGAACACCGGTGAGTTCAACCATGACAAAGGCCCCTGCCCCCATCAATGGCGGCATAATTTGCCCGCCCGAAGATGCCACCGCTTCAACCGCCGCAGAGAGACGTTTGGGATAGCCGAGTTTGGTCATTGCCGGCAATGTAATCGCCCCCGTCGACGCCACATTTGCCGATGCCGATCCAGAGATCGACCCAAACAATGCCGAAGATATCACCGATACCTTGGCCGCGCCCCCTTTGAGACGGCCAGCAGCGGCAGCGGCGACATTCATAAACCCCTGCCCCGCCTCGCCCGCATTCAACACCGCGCCGAAAATCACGAATATCGACACGACGCCGACCGAAACGGCGGTCAGGCTTCCCCAAATCCCGCCCTCGGCAATGGTCAACGTGCCCAGAAAACTTTTGAGAGGGGTGCCCGAATGTCCAAACTCCCCCGGAATGGCATCACCAAACAGCGCGTAAGCCAGGGCCGACACCGCCACCATCGGCAAAGGCCAGCCAATCGCACGGCGTGCCGCCTCGATCACGCAAACCAACAAAACCACCGCCACACCCATCTGGAAATCATTTTCCAGAAACCCGTATTGATCGCCCAGCATGTCATGATTGAACGCAATCCAGAGAGAGGCCGACACCCCGAGCACCGCAAACACCATGCCCGACCAAAATGCGGATCTGGTTTTGGCGCTGAACACAAACGCCCACGGCAAAACAAATGCCAAATGCAACGGGCGGCTCACCAGATTGGGCACCAACCCTGAAAAGATCAACCCGATATGAAACGCCACCATCGCCGCCGCCAGCAGCAGCCAGAACATCCGCAACGGAGCGGGCATATCAGTGAGGGTGTTTTCAGATGTCATATCAGGGGCCTAAATTGCAACAAAGGCCGGGCAGAGATATGCCCGACCTTCAAATTTTGCATATCAGCGGCCTATTTCTGCGCGTCGGAGATCGGAAACCCGGCCTCGGCATAATAACGCAATGCACCGGCATGGATTTTACCGGTGATATTGGCCATCATCGCCTGATCAACGCCAGTCCACCATGCGGCGGCCGCGCCCATGTCGGCTTTGCTCTCCCAATAGGTTTTGGTCAGCGCATAGGCGGTATCATCATCCATTTTCGTCGTGGTAAAGGCCACAACCGGCAAGGACGTGGTCACAATATCCTCGGTCTGCCCCGCATAGGTGCCCGCCGGAATAACCAACCGCGTGCGTTTGCTGGTGGCAATTTGTTCGTCGCTCAACGACAAAACATGCACGCCGGTCGATGCCGCTGCTTCGATCACATTTGGCGCCGGAAACGATCCCGCCGTGACAAACCCGTCAATCTGGCCGTTTTTCATCGCAGGCACCGCGCCAGACAATTCAACATCGGCAATCTCGACCTTGCCTTCAAGGCCAAACAATTTGAGATATTTCGCCCCTTCACGCGCCCCGAACGATCCCTTGCCCAGCAAGATAGTCTTGCCTTCCAATCCGGCAAAATCGGTCACACCGGATTGCGTCGACATCACAAAATGCATGGTGAGTGACGGGATCGGAAACAACGCGCGAATTTCGGCAAACGCCGGGTCGCCCTTGTCCTTGAACATCGCCTTGCCGCCCTGTGCCAAACGCACCAGAACCGGCGGCGTTGTGAACACATAATCACCACCACGGGCGCGCACTTCCATAACGTTTTGCACCGACCCCTGACTTTCTTCGACGGTTACAATAATATCCCCGCCCGACGTGGATTTCATCGCCTCGGAAATCTGCACGCCCATCTGATAATAGGACGACGTGGTTTTTGCCGACTTATAGGTGATCCGCGTCTCCGCCTGAAGCGGTGCCACGGCCAGTCCGGCAAATGCGGCTACAACCGCAATTGGTTTCAAAAATCTGTTCATTGGTTTCTCCCTGATGTTTTTTTGGCTTTTCGCCATTAGTATACATATGAACTTTCAAATCCGAAGGTGCCGCAACCTTCCTCCACTCGCAAGCAGAAATAATGGCCTGCATTTGGCGCATATTCGCTGCGCTTGCGAAAACGGCCATAAAATCCACGATATTTCTGCATTTGGCCTAAGAGGCTGATCGGAAACTAATTGAGTGATTTCAATAAGCTGTGTTTCAATCGGATTGACAAGATTCGAAGGAGATCACGATGGCTTGGATTGAAATCACCCGCCGCAAATATGACCGAGATTTTGGTCGCTATGCAAGT
>JAUZRV010000268.1 GCA_030950105.1 Rhodobacterales bacterium
CAGTGCCTCGATCACCACGGCGCCCACGACACAGCCCCCCGAAACCGAGCCATGCATTTCGCCAGCATCATTGATCACCAATTGCGCACCCACACGACGCGGCGCGCTGCCCCATGTTTGCACAACTGTGGCGAGCGCAACGCCGCGCCCTGCCCGCAACCATTCGAGAGCAATTTCGGGAATGTTGTCATAAGTCTCTGCCATCTGCTCGTCCTCCTACTCGGGGTGGTGAAATTATGCGCCTGGATGGCGAGACACTCAATCCCTTTGTCCGTCAGGTTTTCAGCCGGAAAACCAAAAACGGCCACGCAAATCCTGCGCAGCCGTCTTTTTCTTCAACGTTTTAAAAAGGTTACTCGGCAGGTGCCATCACCGCACCATCACTCCCGGAAATCCGTTCCGGCAGAGCAAAGGCCAGCGCAACAAACACCAAGCCCAGTATAATCCCGAGAACATCGCCCGACATCGCCATCAAGCCGTCGTATTTCGCGCCTGGAACGCTGCCCAAAGTGACCTTGCCGCCCATGAATTTGTCGAGCAGGCCGCTGGCTTTCCATGCAGGGTAAGTGACCATATAGGCCGCCGCACCAAGCAATCCACCAGCGATGAAAAACAACGCGTCCTTACGTCCGGTTGCCGCTGCACATACGCCGGTGCCGGGGCAATAGCCGGACACAGCCCAACCCGCGCCAAACATCAATCCGCCGATAAACACGCCGATATAGGCAGATTTAACCGACATATGGCCAACATCGACGAGGCCGAGCATCTGCCCGCCAAACATCAAAACCGCGCCCACGCCAATGGCGAGCAGGATGGTTTTCGCCAACTCGAGGTTTTTCAAACTGAGCATTTTGCCCACTATTGCCGGGTTGGTGGCCCCGATACGATCAAGAACCGCTCCAAACGCAGCCCCGATCACCAATGCTAATAGAATAGTTGTCATGGCTTAGGCTTCCTTCTTATACATCATCATGGCCACCGGAATGGCCGCCAAAAACGCGCCCGCTGTGAACATATAGCCCGACAGAGACGACTGCATCATGCCCGACATCATGTGTCCCGAGGTGCAGCCCCCCGCCAAACGCGCGCCATAAAGCACGATAAATCCACCGGCAAATGCCGCCGCGTGACGTTTCCAGACACTATCGCCGAAATTTGCCCGCCAAAGTGCCGAAACACTGCGCTCCGAGGCATCAACACCACCGCGCAACATCGCAGAGATAAACGCGCCTGCCATCATCGCAAGGACAAAAACAAAGCTATAGTTCAACGGGTTAGACACCGCTTTGGCATATTTCCCGTTTGATTTGTCGAGATATGCGTTGGTTGACGCATACCCGTCTTCGGTTTGCGTTACCAATTCAGAGTTCACAACATCACCGATGATTCCATCGAGAATCACAAATTGTGTTGAAACGCCGATTGGTTTGACGAGAAACACCGCCATAAAGAAGACGACCCCCAATAACAGGCCGCCGGTTTTCCAGTTTAAGATCATGATCTTTTCCTTCAATTCACATTCTGTAGTTGGCATACATTTAACATTCTGATTTTAGAATACATCATGAAATGCCATTTTGTCGCACCCATACCGCCCCCATAGCCATCGGGGCGGTTCAACGCCGCATTGTTGCCAAATCGTTATAAAGGCTGGAAAACTTATCGAAAATACCCGCAAAACTTGACGTTTTCTTTGGTTACTGTCATGAAATTGGAAACAAAAGTCAGATATGAGGCGAACAAGCCTCAACAAACGGCGGGCAGATAGATGGCAAAACGCACCAAACACTCCGGCGCGGCGGGTGGTTTGAATATCACGGCCGTGACTTGCGTGAAAAACGAAGGCCCGTTTTTAGTGGAATGGATTGCCTTTAACCGATTGATCGGGGTGACCGATTTTCTATTTTATTCCAATGATTGCACCGACGGCACCGATCAATTGCTGGATGCGCTGGCAGAGCGCGGTATCGTCGAACACCTGCCAAACCCTGCAGAGGGGCGCAATTATCAGATGGAGGCCCTCAAGGATGCGCGGCGTCGTGATATTGTCGCCAATGCCGATTGGGTTTGGGTCGCGGATGTCGATGAATTCCTGAATATACATGTCGGCGATCACACAATTGCGGCCCTGATTGACGCCTGCAACAACCCTCAGGCCATCTCGGTTAATTTTCAATTCTTCGCCAATGATGACATTGATGATTTCACCGATACGCCGGTGATTGAACAATTCACCCGCTCACACAATCCCGACCTTTGGTGCGGCGAGAGCGCGATTGAGGTCAAGTCATTGATGCGGCAGGATTTTCCACTGCAATATTTTGGCGCGCACCGCCCGTTTTTCAAAGGCAACCTGCCCAAAAAACGCCACCCATCGTGGACGGATGCATCGGGGCGCAAGGTGCCGCACCGTTTCCTCGTCGCCGCCAACCCGCGCCGTATTCGTCGGTTTCCCGCAGGTGGCGCACGCGAATTTGCCACCCTCAATCACTATGCTTTGCGCTCACTCGATAGCTATTTGGTTAAAAATGACCGTGGCGATGTAAATCGTGAAAATCGCGCCTTTGATGATACCTATTGGCGCGAGCGCAACGATCCGGCCTGGAAAGACACGAGCATCACCCGCTACCTTGCTGATTTAAAATCAGAAATTGAAAAAATGCTGGCGGATGAAACCATTGCCAAACTGCACAAAGCGGCGGTTCGATTGCACAAGGAAAAGCGCGATGAACTGCTGGCGCAATCCGAATATCGCGCCATGCGAGAACAGTTGAAATCCGCGAGCAAACTGCCCCCACAAGAAGAAGATCTGTTGGTCAAACTCGGGATTGCGTCATGAACACCCGCCTGAAAGTCATCAACCTTGGCCTGCCCAAATCGGGCACCACAACCCTTGGCCGCGCGCTAAAAATGGCCGGACTCAAAACCGCCGATTACCGGATTCGCCCGCACCAGACCGACGATAGCGCCATCCACGATGCCTTTGTTGGCGACCTGATGTATCGCGGCTATTTCCATACTGGCGACCCTCTGGCGCATCTTGGCGAATTTGACGGGTTTTCCGAAATAAGCACTCTGCGCGCGGGCCATTCCTTGTGGCCACAGATGGATTTTGGCCTGATCCGTGCGTTGCGAAAGCATCACCCCGATACCCGGTTCCTTGCCAGCAAACGCGACGCATTTGCCATGTCCCAATCCATGTTGGCGTGGTCCGATCTGGGCATAGAGCGCCTGCCTGAAGGGGCCATTCCCGGTCTTCCGGCGGGCTATGGCGAAACCACCAAAGAGCGCGTGCAATGGATTGAATCCCATTACGAAAACCTTCGCCAACTGTTTGATAATGATAGTATTTTTATGGAGTATGACGTGACTGATCCACAAGCCGCACAAAAAATATCGGCCCATATCGGGCGCGATTTACCTTGGTGGGGCAAGATCAACCGCAGCCGCACAACGATCAGGACCGTGTCATGAAAATATACGTCCATATCGGCCTTGAACAGGTTGGCGCCGCGCGTTTACAAGACGTATTGGCCAGCAAACGCGACCAGTTGATCAACAAAGGCGTGTTGTTTTCGCGCGCTGCCGGACCCAAAAATCACACCCGCCTTTTTATGGCCGTCACCGACCCCGATCACATTGATCCGCTGCGGTATAATCGCGGCTATATTACCGAAGATAAACAGCGGGTTTTGCGCGAAACACTGGCCGAGGATCTAGCCAAGGAAGTGGCCACCCACACTCCGAAGATCCTGATCCTCTCGGCAAGTCAACTTGGCAGTTCCTTGGCGCGTAAAAGTGAAATCAATCGCCTGCGTGACCTGTTATTACCGCTCTCGGACGATATTGAAATCATCGCGCATGTGGATGAACAAAGTGCCCTGTTGGCGCGTCATTACGGCGAACAAATCATGGAAGGGCGCGCCCATAGTCTTGATCTTGAACTAGAGCTTGCCGATAGCGGCGATTGGTGGGACGACGCCCTGCTTGATGCCCATGTGATCGACCCGCAAATCGGGCAATTCCTCGAAACCCAGACGCCGCCTTTCTGGCTTGATTATACCCGCCTTGTTACCCATTGGGAGGACGTGTTCGGGGCCGGTCACATGCATCTGCGCCCCTACGACGAGACCCTGTTTTACGCCCCCGACGTCACCGATGAATTGCGCGCCGCCTTTGGTATAAAAGCCGCAATTGGCAAGGCGGTTACCGCCACTCCGCCAACGCCGCCCTCGGCGGCATGGCTCGCCCGTGCACGGCTTTTGAATGCGCTGTTGCTCAAGGTGCTGGCCAAACGAGATTACATTCTGCCACGGCAACTATGGCGTAAGTTTATCAATGAAATCAGGGTTGAAGGGGATAGTATTGATGTTTCCACCCTCGCACCTGTGGCCAAATCGTTTGCAGAGGACAACAAGGTGCTGGTTAAAAATCACGCCGCTCTTAAATCCGCAAACTTCAAATTCCCACGGGCCAAAAAGCCTTGGCAAGAAGCCGATCCAGAGCGCGGATTTCGTGCCAACCAGTATTTGCTCGCGTTTTTGTGGCGCATTGAACAAGCCACCAAAGAAGAACGTAAAACCAAGGCCGCCGACCTCGCGCGCCTGAATGATCAAAGCGCGCCGGCCCCAAAGCGAGTAGAAAACGCGGATGTCGCGGAAACCGCGCTTTCGGCGAACGGCCTGACCGCCATCGCCGAAAAGGTTCTTCCGCCCCTCGCCAAACAGAATTTCGAGAAATTGCGCACGTCGTCCTTTGCCCCGCACAATAAAATGGGCGCGGTCAACGAAGAAGAACTCGCCGCTGCCTATAGCGAGATAAAGCCGCGCAAATTGCCCAAAGGCAACAGCGGCAATGTCATCGTCGGCTGCATGAAAAACGAAGCGCCCTATATTCTGGAATGGGTCGCCTATCACCGCGCGATGGGCATCGACAATTTTCTGATTTACACCAATGATTGCACCGACGGCACCAGCGAAATTCTGGATCGGTTGCAGGAAATCGGTGTGCTCCAGCATCGTAACAACGACAAATGGAAGGGCAATTCGCCGCAACAATACGCGCTGAATTGTGCCCTGAAAGAAGACCTTATCAAAGATGCCGAATTGATTCTGCATATTGATGTGGATGAATTCGTGAACGTGCGCACCGGCAATGGCACGATGGATGATTTCTTTGCCGCCCTGAAAAAAACCACCCCCGATGCCACCAATGTTGCCATGACGTGGCGGTTGTTTGGCCACAACGGCGTGACCGATCTCGCGGATGAATTTGTCATTGATCAATTTGATACCTGCGCACCGAAATTCTGCCCCAAACCGCACACTGTCTGGGGCTTTAAAACCATGTTCAAAAACATTGGCGCTTATGAAAAAATAAGCTGCCACCGGCCCAACAAATTACGCGACAATTTCACCAACAAGGTAAAATGGGCCAATGGGTCCGGGCGCGATATGGGCGGTGAGGTCAAAAACAATGGCTGGAGAAACTCTAAAAAATCAATCGGTTATGATCTTATTCAACTCAACCACTATGCCTTGCGCAGCGCCGAAAGTTTCCTGATCAAACGCCAACGCGGGCGCGCGCTGCATGTGGATCGCTCCATCGGATTGAACTACTGGATTCGCATGGATTGGTCGAACTTCAAAGACATCACCATCAAACGGAATTCCCCGCGCCTGCGCGCCGAATACGACCGTTTACTGGCCGATAAAACCCTCGCAAAATGGCACCGGAGCGGCCTGTTATGGCATCGCGCCAAGGCCGACGAACTCCACGATATGCCCGAATTCCAAGACCTGTATGATCAGGCGCTGAAGGTCAAATTGACCGAAACCGAACGGGTGGCTTACGCCCTCGCTCTTGACATGGAGAGTTAACATGGACGGATCAATTCAGGACACGGCGACCGGTGCCCCCGGTCGTAAATTCATCAAATCGCGCGGGATGAAATTCCCGAAAAACAGCGATTTCATCACCGGCCCGATCCGCGGTGCCCTACGCGCGGGAAATTATGAACAACGCGAGACCGAAACCGTTCTCAAGGTCGTGCAAAAAGACGACGTCGTTATCGAACTCGGCGCCGGTATTGGCTATATGTCCACATTGGTCGCCACCAAACGGCAGGTGAAATCGGTGCACGCGTTTGAAGCAAACCCGCATCTGATTTCGTATATCAAAGACGTGCACAAGGCCAACGATGTTGAAAACGTCACCGTGACCAACGCCATATTGGGCCCGCGAAAAGGCCAGGTCGACTTCTTCGTGCGCAAGAATTTCATCGGCTCGTCCATGCAGGAAGTAAAAGGCACAAATGTCGTTTCGGTCGAAAAAATCGAGGTGTTAAACGCCAATTCCGTTTTCAAAAAAATCAAACCAACGGTGTTGATTTGCGATATCGAAGGGGCAGAAGCCGATCTTTTCCCCGCGCTTGATCTCACTGGATTGCGGGCCGCCATTGTCGAATTACACCCGCAATGGATTGGCCAAAAGGGCGTGCAGGCGGTGTTTGATGCCATGCATAAGGCGGGGTTAACTTATTGGCCACGCGGGTCGGATGCCAAGGTCGTGACCTTTAGAAATGACTGGTAAGCACTTGAAATTTCTCGCGGTTCTTACTGTCCGTAACGAAGGTGCATTCCTTCTCGAATGGCTTGCCCATCATCGTGCGGTCGGGTTTACCGATTTTCTGGTGTTTTCCAACGACTGTCAGGATGGCACGGATGATCTTCTCGATCGTCTGCAATCCCTTGGCCATTTGACCCATATCCGCAACGATGGCCCCTATGACAAAGGCGGTATCCAATTTACCGCGCTCAAAATGGGTGACAAACTCGACATCGTCAAAAATGCCGACTGGATTTTGGCGCTTGATGTCGACGAATTTGTGAACATTCACGTGGGCGACGGCACCCTGCCCGACCTGCTTGGCGCGCTCCCCGACGCAAGCGCGATCACTTTGACATGGCGGCTTTTTGGCAATGCTGGCGTCGTCCATTATAATGACGCGCCGATTACCGGGGTCTTCACCCGCGCCGCGCCCGTTGAAATGTATTGGCCGTGGCGTTCGGCGATGTTCAAAACTCTTTACCGCAACGATGGCACCTATGGAAAACTTGGCGTGCACCGACCGCGCCAGCCCGACAAATCCCGCCTTGATAGCGCCCGCTGGTTTGATGGCGAAGGCCGCGCCCTGGATGACAAATTCAAAACCACGCGAATTTTTTCGAACTATGGCCGCTCTAATTATGCCTTGGTGCAGCTTAACCATTACCCGCTCGGCGCGATGGAAAGCTATATTCTCAAGGCCGATCGTGGCCGCGCCGTTCATTCCGATCATATGCTTGGTGCCGATTATTGGGTTGAACGGAATTTTTGCACCGACGAGGATACAACAATTGCGCGCCTTGCCACTGGAACAGCCGCCGAACTTGCGCATTTAGAATCGGACAAAGCATTGGAAGAATTGCACAATCAAGCGGTCAAATGGCGTCACGCCCGCTTTGACCAATTGATGCTACGTGAACCGTTTCGCGCGCTCTTTGGTCGTCTTCTCATGGCGCCCCCGTCACATCCGGTAACTGCGCCTGCGGCCAAATTCATGGTGCGCTATGCCAATCTCGCACGTAAACAAACGGATGCAAAAGCCGCAAAATAACCCGAAACCGCCCTTTGTTTTCCTCTTGTTTCCCTACAAATTCCCCGCCAACTCCCTGTAACCTTCTTGCTATCACCCCGTCTTCTTCACAATTTTGCCTAAAATCACGCCTATTCATCGTCCCCAACAATAGCCCGCGAACAAAGCGCGGCATTTTGAGGACGAGTAATATGCAGGATTCTCCGAATAGTTTTGACACGCCTCTGGTGGGGTTGCCAAAAGGCGAGTGGCTCGAACGTTTGGCGGCCATTGCCGATGAAAACGGGCATTTCCAACCTCTCGGAAAACGCCATTTCGCCACTTTTGTAGAAGAAAAGCCAACGCTTCTGGTCACTTTTGAAACCGTGCAAGGCATCCATGCCCTCTCGGACACGGCGCAACCGATGGGTTGGGATCTGGTCAAGGCCCTGGGCTGGTCGCATCTTGGCATCATCAGCGATGGCGATACATGGTTTCGCGAGCGCCGGGTTTTCGGGTATTTCGACCGCTTGATTGATGACGGGTTTTTTGAAGATTTCGACCAAGTCATCTTTTACGGGGCGGGTCCCTGCGGGTATGCGGCGGCGGCCTATTCGGTGGCGTCCCCCGGTGCCACAGTGATCGCCGTGCACCCCCAGGCCACCCTTGACCCAAGCGTCGCCGGATGGGACCAACGGTTTAGAACCAATCGCCGCACCTCGTTTACCGACCGCTACGGGTATGCCCCCGATATGATTGACGCCGCCGATCACGCCTATGTTCTCTATGATCCCGAAATAGATCTGGATGCCATGCACGCGGCGTTGTTTACCCGCCCCAATGTGACCAAACTCGAAATGCGCCACATGGGGGATGCGTTACAAACCGATCTTATCGAAATGCAAATCCTGTTCCGCCTCATTGCCAAAGCCGGCTCTGGGAAACTCGACAAAAACAGCTTTGCCCGCCTGTTTCGGGCGCGCCGCGATTATCCGCCCTATCTGCGTAATGTAATGAACGCGCTGGACAGCCGGAAACGTTTTGGCCTCACCAAAATGCTGTGCCAGAATGTCATAAGACGCCTCGAAAATGCGCCGCGGTTTAGCCGGCGCCTTGAAGCTCTCGAAAAACCCACCTTGTAAAACCTCTATTTTCTGCTTTTTTTACGGTTCCCCACTGGCTCTTGACGCGGAATTCATGCTAGCGCCTGAAATATGAGTCAAATTCTAACAATCCGCACCCCTGATGATTGGCACCTGCACCTGCGTGACGGGGCAATGCTGCGTGCCGTTCTTCCCGAAACCACACGCCATTTTGCCCGCGCAATCATCATGCCCAATCTGGTGCCGCCGGTGATAACAGGGGCCGATGCACGCGCCTATCAGGGCCGCATCATGGACGCGCTGCCGGAAAACAGCAATTTCACCCCGTTGATGACCCTCTATTTGACTGAAGATACCGATGCTGACGATCTCGCCGCTGCCCATAAATCCGGCCTGATCCACGCGGTCAAACTCTATCCCGCCGGTGCCACCACAAATTCCGCCAGCGGTGTCGCGGATTTTGACAAAGTGCGCGGCGTTCTGGATCGCATGGCCGAAATCGGCTGTCCCCTGCTGGTCCACGGCGAAGTCACCGATGCCGATATCGACATCTTTGATCGCGAAGCAGTGTTTATTGACCGAGTGCTTGATCCGATCCGCCGCACCACCCCGGATTTGCGCGTGGTGATGGAACATATCACCACCTCGCAAGGCGTCGATTATGTGCGCGGCGCTGGCAAGAACCTCGCGGCGACCATCACCACCCATCACCTGATCATCAACCGCAATCATATCCTCGTCGGCGGGATCAAGCCGCATTATTATTGCCTGCCCGTCGCCAAACGCGAGAGCCACCGCCTCGCCTTGCGCGCCGCCGCCACCTCTGGCGATGCACGATTTTTCCTCGGCACCGATAGCGCGCCGCACACCGATGCCGGCAAACTTTCCGCCTGTGGCTGTGCCGGCTGTTTCACCGCCACCAACACTATGTCGATCCTTGCCCAAGTCTTTGAAGACGAACAGGCGTTGAACACCCTCGAAGGGTTCACATCTCTCAATGGCCCGGCATTTTATGGCCTGCCCGTCAATGAAACCACTTTGACCCTCACCAAAGGCACGGCGATTGACTACGGTGAAAAAATCATCACCGAAGAAGGCGAAGTCACCCTCTTTGACCCCGGTTTCTCGCTGCATTGGCATGTGACGCCCTGATCTTTCATCTTGCCCGAAATACTCCCGCCGGAGGCCCCCCTTTCCACATGGAGCACCCTCAATGATCCCTTCCGCCTACCCTCCCGCCGACGAAATCGCCCGCCTAAGTGCACGCATGCTGCTTGAAATCGGGGCGGTGCATTTCAATGCCGACACCCCCTTTACCCTCGCCAGCGGCCTGCCAAGCCCGACCTACATCGACTGCCGCAAACTGATTTCCTATCCGCGCATCCGCTCGACCTTGATGGATTTCATGTGCGTCACCGTCATGCGCAACGCCGGTCTCGAAGCCTTCAACAACATCGCCGGTGGTGAAACCGCAGGCATCCCGTTTGCCGCGCTGGTCGCCGAACGCATGGCCCTGCCGATGACCTATGTGCGCAAAAAACCCAAAGGCTACGGCAAAAATGCCCGCATCGAGGGCGAAATGACAGCCGGCGACCGCGTGCTTCTGGTCGAGGATCTGACCACCGATGGCGGCTCGAAACTGTCGTTTGTCGATGCCATTCGCGAAACCGGCGCCACCTGTGCCCACACGGCTGTGATCTTTTACTACGACATTTTCCCCGAGACCGAAAAAAACCTTGGTGATCACGGTGTTGCGCTGCATCATTTGTGCACATGGTGGGATGTCCTCGCCGAGGCCCGCGCCCAAAACGCCTTTGACGCCGCCACATTGGCCGAAGTCGAATCGTTCCTCAAGGCCCCGCGTGCATGGCAAGACGCCCGTAAATCGTAACCGGGACTTTCCATAAGAGAGCGTGGCCATTTTACAATAATCGCGCCGCTTCACAAGGCTTCGGCTACTACATGTAGGCATCATTGCCTCACCCCTTCCAAATATGGGGCGTTTCTGTTATTCAAATTCTATCCACAGAAACATACAATTTGCCTCTTTCGCACAGCATCGCGTATGAGAATGGTTCGGGAAAAGTGGGACAAAAATGAACGAGATATCAAATTTCAACGCCACCGGCGTCGAGGTGCAGACCCCTGACACCATGCCACACAGCATCGAAGCCGAACAACAATTGTTGGGCGCGGTCCTGACCAATAACGATATCTATGATCGTGTCGCCTCGGTCATTGGCCCGCAACATTTCTATGATCCGGTGCATGCGCGCATCTATGAAATCGCCGCCGCGCGTATCGCCAAAAACAATCTCGCCTCCCCCGTGACCCTCAAGGCGTTTATGGAAGACGACGAGGGCCTCAAGGAACTTGGCGGAGCCGCTTATCTGGTACGCCTTGCCGGTGCCGCGATTTCATCGTTTGCAGTGCGCGATTACGCGATGATGATTTACGATCTCGCGATTCGGCGCGAATTGATCGGCCTTGGCCGCGATATTTCCGCCAAAGCCGCCCAAGTCAAAGTAGACAGCGATCCGCGCGAACAAATCGTCGAGGCCGAACAACAGCTTTATAAACTGTCCGAACAGGGCCAGACCGAAAGCGGCTTTCAAAGTTTCCTCAAGGCGGTCACCGATGCGGTCAATGTCGCCAATGCCGCCTATTTGCGTGATGGCGGCATGTCGGGTGTTTCCACCGGACTGGTCGATATGGACAAAATGCTCGGCGGCCTGCACCGCTCGGATCTGCTTATCCTTGCCGGGCGGCCTTCGATGGGCAAAACCTCGCTTGCGACCAACATCGCCTTTAATATCGTCAAGGCGTTCAAACGCGGCACCAAAGACGATGGCACCGAGGGCGCGATTGATGGCGGCGTGGTCGGGTTTTTCTCGCTCGAAATGAGCGCCGAACAACTCGCCGCGCGTATTCTATCGGAAGCCTCTGAAATCCCGAGCCAACTCATCCGCTCTGGGGATATGTCGGAAACCGAATTCCGCCGTTTTGTTGACGCCGCCAAGACCCTTGAATCCTGCCCGCTTTATATCGACGACACGCCTGCCCTGCCGATCTCGCAACTCGCCGCCCGTTCGCGTCGCCTTAAACGGACGCATGGCCTTGATGTGCTGATCGTCGACTATCTGCAACTCTTGCGCCCCGCCACCGCCAAAGACAGCCGGGTGAACGAGGTCTCCGAGATTACCCAAGGCCTCAAGGCCATCGCCAAGGAACTCAATATTCCGGTGATCGCCCTGTCCCAGCTTTCGCGCGCCGTCGAGAGCCGGGAAGACAAACGCCCGCAACTTTCCGATCTGCGCGAATCCGGATCCATTGAACAAGACGCCGATGTGGTGATGTTCGTCTATCGCGGTGAATATTATAAAGAGCGCGAAAAACCCGACGAAAGCAACCTCGAAGCCATGGCCAAATGGACCGATGAACTCGCCGCGCTACAGGGCAAGGCCGAGGTGATTATCGGCAAACAACGCCACGGGCCAATCGGGTCGGTTGATCTGTCATTCGAGGGGCAATTTACCCGTTTTGGCAATCTGGTGAAAACCTGGCAACAGGACACAAACGACGACGTCGGGTTTTAGCCCCGAATTCTGCCGGATTTCCCCCTTGACCTCACGCCCCACCCTGTCAAAAACACGCCATGGCCAGTGCAACCCTTTCCATTGATCTAAACGCCCTGATTTCCAATTGGCGCGCGCTTGACGCCGCCAGTTCTGCAACCGTTGAAACCGGCGCTGTGGTCAAGGCCGATGGCTATGGTCTGGGCGCGGCCAAGGTCGCACGCGCCTTGGCCAATATCGGCGTGCGACGGTTTTTTGTGGCCCTTACCGAGGAAGGCGCGGCCCTGCGCAGCGCCCTTGGCCCCGGACCGGAAATCAACGTTCTGTCCGGCCATATGTCGGGCGATACCGACATGATCGGCGATCTTGATCTCACCCCGATACTCAATTCTGTTGAACAGATGTTGCGCCATTTTGAATCCTTGCCGGGCCACCAATTTGGCCTGCAACTTGATACAGGTATGGGCCGCCTTGGCATGTCCGAGGCCGAATGGACCGGCGTGCGCGACATCGCGATGGGCCAAAACCCGCGCCTGATCATATCCCACCTTGCCTGCGCCGATGATCCCGATCACCCGATGAATACGCATCAATTGCATAACTTCCATCAAATGACCGCCGATATCGAGGCGCCCCGCTCTCTTGCGGCGACCGGCGGTATTCTGCTTGGTCCCGACTATCATTTCGACCTCACCCGCCCCGGAATCGGCCTTTATGGCGGTGCGCCCTTTGGCGATGCCTTGCCGGTGGCAACCCTTGATATTCCGGTGATCCAGAGCCGCGAATTGCCCCTCGGGGCCACGGTTGGATACGGCAACACATGGGTCGCGCCGCAACCTTCGATAATCGCGACCCTTGCGGCGGGCTATGCCGATGGTCTTATCCGCGCGATGGGGGCCACGGCACAGGTTTATGCCGATGGTATCCCCTGTCCGATTGTCGGGCGCATTTCGATGGATATGATCGGCGTTGATATCACCCATCTGGACCACACGCCCACCCACTTGCAAATCATCGGCCCTGCGCAATCTGTGGATACACTTGCCACCCATGCCGGCACGATTGGCTATGAAATTCTCACCTCCCTCGGGGCGCGCTATACGCGGCGCTACAGCAGCTCATGATAAACACCCTTACGTCTCCACTTGCCGCCCTTGGCCGCCAGATATTGGGCATGTTGGCCATTGTCGGGAAAATCGCGATGTTCGCGTTTGATACGTTGACCCATCTGATCCGCCCGCCATTTTATTGGCGTGAATTTGGTATTCAACTGATTCATATTGGCTGGCTTTCGTTGCCGGTTGTCGGGTTGACCACATTGTTCACCGGCGGCGCGCTGGCCTTGCAAATCTATGCCGGAGGCGCGCGGTTCAACGCCGAATCCGTGGTGCCGAGCATTGTCGCCATCGGCATGGTGCGTGAACTTGGTCCGGTTTTGGCCGGCCTGATGGTGGCCGCGCGGGTGGCAAGTTCGATCGCCGCCGAAATCGGCACTATGAAAGTCACCGAACAGATTGATGCGCTGGTCACATTGTCCACCCATCCGATGAAATACCTGACCTTGCCACGGGTTCTGGCCGCCACATTGGCGATGCCGATACTGGTGGCGGTGGGCGATGCTATCGGGATCATGGGCGGCTATTTTGTCGGCATTTCACGGCTTGATTTCAATTCGGCCGCCTACCTCAAAAACACCGTTGATTTTCTGGAACTCTGGGACGTCAGCAGCGGCATGATCAAAGGCGCGGCCTTTGGCTTTATTGTCGCCACGATGGGCTGTTTCTACGGGATGAATTCGGGGCGCGGCGCACAGGGTGTGGGCAGCGCCACCAAAACCGCCGTGGTCGCCGCCTCGATCCTGATTCTGGCCACCAATTACCTGCTAACAGAGTTGTTTTTCTCAGCATGATAACATTAACAGACGTCCATAAGGCCTTTGGGTCAAACAAGGTTTTGCAAGGCGTAAACCTGCATATCGCGCGCGGCGAAAGCATGGTGATCATCGGCGGATCGGGCACCGGGAAATCCGTGGCCCTTAAATCCGTTCTGGGTTTGATCAAACCGGACAGCGGCAAAATCGAGGTCGACGGCCAAGATATTGACCGCGCCGAACGCGATGCTTTTCTGGCCCGTTTCGGCATGTTGTTCCAAGGTGGCGCGTTGTTTGACAGCCTTCCTGTCTGGCAAAATGTCGCCTTTCGATTGATGCGGGGATCGTTGAAACGACCCAACAGCGAAGCCCGCGAAATCGCCATCGAAAAATTGCGCCGTGTCGGCCTTAAACCCGAGGTGGCAGATCTGTTTCCGTCCGAATTATCGGGGGGTATGCAGAAACGTGTCGGTCTTGCCCGCGCCATTGCCGCCGAACCCGAGATCATCTTTTTTGACGAGCCGACGACGGGCCTTGATCCGATAATGGCAGGTGTTATCAATGAGTTGATCCGCGAAATTGTTGTAGAAATGGGCGCCACCGCGATGACCATCACCCATGACATGACCAGCGTGCGCGCCATTGCCGACAAGGTGGCGATGCTGCATGACGGGGTGATCAAATGGACCGGACCCGTGGCCGATATGGACGATAGCGGTGATCCCTATCTGGATCAATTCATCCACGGGCGCGCCGAAGGACCGATCGAGGCGGTGCGCTAAAAATCAACCTATGGTTTTCGTATAGTAAACGTATGTATAGCGTGCATACGTTGGTATGTATCACTGCGCGTGTAGTGCACGCGAAACCATTCATTTCAACAAATAACTGGCACTTTTGTGCCCACGCCCTACATACCCCTCATGAAACCGATTGTTAAAATTGCCAACCTCGCCCTGCTGGTGCTGTTCCCCGTCGCATGGTTTGCACCGCTTCTGCGCGCCGGTTTGTTGCCGCTGTTCGGCCTTTCGGAAATCAGCGTGATAAGCGGGCTACAGTCGCTATGGGAAAGTGACGTCTTCCTCGCCCTAATGGTGACGTTTTTCGCCATTTTCGCGCCCTACCTCAAAACCATCGGCCTTGCGTTGATCCATTTCAATCTACTGCATCGCAAGGTGCTGCCGGTGCTGCATATCCTTGGCAAACTGGCGATGGCCGATATTTTCCTGATCGCGCTTTATATCACCCTTGCCAAAGGCATCGGCTTTGGCACCATCGAGGTCGCTTGGGGGTTATATCTGTTTACCGCCTGTATATTGGCCTCGCTGGCGATAAGTATTCTATCAGGCCGCAAAAAGCCGAAATCCAAGCCGACAAGCATCGCGACCTAAGCGCGAGTGCATTTGATATTTGACGGCACTGCCGTGCTGGGGCATGAACCCTTATGGCAAAAACCAAAATATTCTCTTGCACGGCGTGCGGCGCGAAACACAATAAATGGTCGGGGCGCTGTGATGGCTGCGGCGAATGGAATTCCATTGTCGAAGACACGCCTTTGTCGGCAGGTCCGGCCAAGAAAACATTGGGCGGCAAACGCGGCACGTCAATCCCCCTATCGGATCTTTCCACCACAGAGGCCCCGCCACCGCGCACCCATTCCGGGATGAGCGAACTTGACCGCGTTTTGGGCGGCGGGTTGGTGGCCTCCTCGGCCATATTGGTCGGCGGCGATCCGGGGATCGGGAAATCAACGCTGTTGCTGCAAGCGGCAGCAAAATTTGCCAATGCCGGCTTGAAAACCTTTTACATTTCCGGCGAAGAAGCCCCCGCACAGGTGCGGATGCGCGCACGACGTTTGGGATTGGAAAAGGCGCCGGTGCAATTGGCGGCGGAAACCAATCTGCGCGATATTTTGACCACTCTTGATAACGAGCGGCCCGATTTGGTGATCATCGATTCGATTCAAACCATGTGGGCCGATAATATCGAGAGCGCGCCGGGATCGGTATCCCAAGTGCGCTCTGCGGCGCATGAATTGACCAGCTTTGCCAAACGCAAGGGCATGTCGGTGATTTTGGTCGGCCATGTCACCAAAGACGGCCAAATTGCCGGGCCACGCGTGGTCGAACATATGGTTGATACAGTTTTGTATTTCGAGGGCGAGCGCGGGCACCAGTTCCGCATTTTGCGCGCGGTCAAAAACCGCTTTGGTCCGGCGGATGAAATCGGGGTGTTTGAAATGACCGGCGCAGGATTGGCCGAAGTGACCAACCCGTCGGCGTTGTTTTTGTCGGAACGCGGCCAACCAAGCCCCGGATCGGTGGTGTTTTCCGGTATCGAAGGCACGCGGCCGGTTTTGGTGGAATTGCAGGCACTGGTCGCGCCTTCGCCCCATTCGCAACCGCGGCGCACGGTGGTCGGTTGGGACAGCGGGCGGTTGGCGATGATCCTCGCGGTGCTCGAAGCGCGCTGTGGCATCCCGTTCACCGGGCTAGATGTATATCTTAATGTGGCGGGGGGCATGAAAATTTCCGAACCGGCGGCGGATCTGGCGGTGGCGGCGGCGCTGTTGTCGGCACGCGAAGACGCGCCATTGCCCGCCGATACGGTGGTTTTTGGTGAAATAAGTCTATCTGGGGCCTTACGTCCGGTGTCACAGACCGAAAACAGGTTGAAAGAAGCGCAAAAACTTGGTTTTACGGCGGCAATAACGCCGAAGGGCGGCAAAGCCGGTGCGAAAAGTGGACTCAAGTTGACGCAATTGGGCGATTTGACCGCTTTCACGGGTGACATTTTCGGCGCAGGATAAGCGCAAACACTAGGCGCGACACTGCGCAACCAAAACAAGGGAACGATCCATATGGAAGGTTTTACCATCATCGACGGCGTTGTGGCGCTGATTATCGTGGTGTCTGCGCTGCTTGCCTATTCGCGCGGGTTGGTGCGGGAATCGCTGGCCATTGCGGGGTGGATCGTTGCGGCGTTGCTTGCCTTCACCTTCGCCGCGCAGGTTGAACCGTTGATCAAAGAAGTGCCGGTTCTGGGGGATATGATCTCGGGCAGTTGCGAATTGTCGATTATCGCGGCGTTTGCGGCGGTGTTTGCTGTGGCATTGGTTTTGGCGTCGCTGTTCACGCCGTTGTTCGCGTCGATCATCCAACGCTCGGCCCTTGGCGGGTTGGATCAGGGGCTTGGGTTTCTGTTTGGCGTGGCGCGCGGTATCCTGTTGATCGCGATTGCGTTCTTTGTTTACGAGACGGTTATCACCTCGCAAAACATCACCATGGTCGATGATAGCCGATCGGCCAAAGTGTTCGGCCGCATGACCGGCAAGATCGAGGAAGGCAACCCCGAACAGGCGCTTGGCTGGATCACCACCAAATACGAAGGTCTTGTGGGCAGCTGCACCGCCGCCCAGTAAGACACTGAAATAAAAGGGACTATGGATATGCGCACCGCGATGATCACCCGCAAAACTGCCGAGACGGATATTTCGGTGGACATCAATCTTGATGGCACTGGCGTTTATGACAACCAGACCGGCATCGGTTTTTTCGATCATATGCTCGATCAATTGTCGCGCCACTCAATGATTGACATGACGGTGCGCGCGACCGGCGATCTTCATATTGATGATCACCACACGGTGGAAGATGTGGGCATTGCATTGGGTCAGGCAATCGCTGCGGCGGTGGCGGATAAAAAGGGAATTCGACGCTACGGGTCGTTCCTGTTGGCGATGGATGATGCGTTGGTGCGCTGTGCACTTGATCTTTCGGCGCGCCCGTTTCTGGTGTGGAATGTGGACCTGCCCACTGCCAAAATCGGCACGTTTGACACCGAATTGGTGCGTGAATTTTTTCAGGCCCTGTCCACCCACGGCGGGATCACCCTGCATGTGGATCAAATCCACGGGTTTAACAGCCACCACATCGCCGAAGCCACGTTCAAATCGGTGGCACGTGCGTTGCGAGAAGCAATCGAGGTTGATCCGCGCATGAGTGGCGCGCTGCCATCAACCAAAGGAAAGCTGTAAACGCGATGCATACGGTTATCGTTGACTACGAAAGCGGCAATCTTCATTCGGCGGAAAAAGCGTTTCAACGCATGGCCGCCGAAAACGGCGCGGGCCGTGTGACGGTGACGTCTGACCCCGATGTGGTGCGGCGTGCCGACCGGATTGTGTTGCCCGGCGATGGGGCGTTTCCCGCCTGTCGCAAGGAATTATTCGACCATCGCGGGCTTTTTGAAGCGATGGAAGACGCGGTGATTGGCGGCGGGCGACCGTTTTTGGGCATCTGTATTGGCATGCAAATGCTGGCCACGCGGGGTCTTGAATATAGCGAGACACCGGGGTTTGACTGGATCGGGGGCGATGTCGTTGAAATCACGCCAAATGATCCAACGTTTAAGGTGCCGCATATGGGGTGGAACGATCTGGTGATTGATCCACAAGCGGCGGATCATGCGATATTTGACGGCATAAAATCCGGCGACCACACTTATTTTGTTCATTCATATCATATGGTTGTTAGCGATAGTTCACACCGACTTGCGCATGTGGATTACGGCGGTGATATCACCGCGATCGTCGGGCGTGACAACCTGTTGGGGATGCAGTTTCATCCCGAGAAAAGCCAACAGACGGGTCTGCGGCTGATCTCGAATTTCTTGAAATGGACACCGTAACAGCGCGTTGAGTTAATTCACGCGGTTCCATGTCTGTTTCTTGCAGATCGGCCCGAAACAGCCCGACACCTTGAGAACATTGCCCTTGAGCGACATTTTCGAGCTATAGATTTTGTCGGTGGACGGCTGCCAGATCTGCCCGCTTTTATAGCGGCCACCACCGCGCGCCTCCATGTCCCAGACTATTTTACGCCCGATATTTTCGGATTTATATTCCCCGTCGGAATTGAAGGTCCGCGAGATCACCCCGCAATATTCGCCGCCACAAGGCGCGATGGTCACATGGGCATAGGCGCCATCGTCCACCTGGGTTTTCCAAACACCTTCGACCGGATCGGCCAAGGCCGCGCCTGCGCTTAGGGCCGCAAATACACCCGCTAATAGAAATTTTTTCATCACTTTTCTCCCTGATTACCACAATAAAGCACCGCGCTTTAAACCTGACGCAGGGTTAAGGCGCGGTGCCGCATACCCTCACAGTGTCCCGAGCGCCTCGCCATAAACATGTGAGTCAAGTTTCTGTCGAGACGCTTTAGTCTGCGCGCAACTGCCCAATCAAATCAACCCCTGACCATACGGCACATTGCAATCGGCACAATTGCGTGCAAAACCGCGATAAACCGACATAAAAGGGAAATTCGATGATCCTCTACCCTGCAATTGATCTCAAGGACGGCCAGGCCGTGCGCCTTGTCAAAGGCGAGATGTCACAATCGACCGTATTCAATGATGATCCCGCGGCACAGGCGATGGAATTCGTCAACGCGGGGTGCGAATGGCTGCATCTGGTTGATCTCAACGGCGCATTTGAGGGCGAGCCGGTCAATGCCGCCCCTGTCGAGGCAATCCTCGCGCAAACCAAAGTGCCCGCACAACTGGGCGGCGGTATCCGCGATATGGCGACAATCGAACGCTGGATAACGCGGGGGTTGGCGCGGGTGATTCTTGGTACTGTGGCGGTTGAAAACCCTGCCCTCGTGCGCGACGCGGCACGTGAATTCCCCGGCAAGATCGCTGTCGGGCTTGACGCGCGCGGCGGTATGGTCGCCACCCGCGGCTGGGCAAAGGAAACCACGATAAATGTGACCGATCTGGCCAAATCGTTTGAGGACGCCGGCGTCGCGGCGATTGTTTACACCGATATCAACCGCGATGGCGCAATGCAGGGGCCAAATGTGCAGGCCACCGCCGATCTGGCGCGGGCGGTGTCGATTCCGGTGATTGCGTCCGGGGGCGTGTCGTCGCTGGACGATCTGGTGGCGCTGCGTGATTGCGGGGCCAATTTGAACGGGGCGATTTCGGGGCGCGCGTTATATGATGGCGCGATTGATCTGGGTGCGGCGCTTACCTTGCTCAAGGCGTAGATCGCAATGACGCCCCCCCACGGCGTGCGCGTCGACACATTGCCAGATCAAAGCCGCCTGCACGGGTATGTCCAAGCCGGTGATTTTCTCGATTGTTTAACCGGCCCCGCGCAAATCCCCCCGCGACGCGCGGCGATGATCGCGCTGGCTGCGCCATTTTGGGTGACCCTTCTGTTGCGATTGCGCAATCTGTTGGTGAGGCCGTTCGGCCTGCGCGGGGTGGAAAAATCGGATAATTCCATCGGGCTTTTCCCGGTGGTGGCCGAAGACGAAACCGAAATTATCCTTGGCTTTGACGACAGCCACCTTGATTTTCGCATTGCGGTGTTTTGCACGGCACAGCAGGTCTATCTCGCCACTTGGGTGCATTGCAACAACCGGTTTGGACGGATGTATCTGGCGCTTATCATGCCGTTTCACAAACTGATTATGCGACGTTCAATCCGCGCGGTGGTGCGCCAAAGCAGGGCCTGAATGGAACTATATTGTTGAAAGACAACCGGCAAAATCACGCAAAACGGCAAGGAGCCAAATTTGATATTTGACCTGATATCCTCCCTACCGGGATTGTTTTTATTGTCGTTTTTTTCCGCAACACTTCTGCCCGGCGGGTCCGAAGCGGCATTTTTAACCATGGCCTCGGTGACTCCTTATTCGCCGGTCACTTTGGTGTTGGTGGCCAGTTTCGGCAATATCCTCGGGTCGGTTGCCAATTATTGGCTCGGGCGGTTGGCGATATCCTATCAGGATCGCAAGTGGTTTCCGGCTTCGCCCGAAAGCCTGAAAAAATCGCAACTGTGGTTTTCGCGATGGGGCCAATGGGCGGTTTTATTGGCGTGGATGCCGATCATCGGTGATCCGATCACCGTTGCCGCAGGCGTTATGCGGATGTCGTTTTGGCGCTTTACCCTGCTGGTAACCCTGTCCAAAACAATACGCTATATGGTGCTTATCGGGCTGTTTGATCTGCTGGTCTAGGGAAAATTCACACCAATTGCGCCCCGTCATGATGTGACAGGGCGCTTGGATTTTCTATTGCGCCACGGCTTTGCCGGTCAGCGCGCCCAGAACTTTGGTCAGGGTCATCACCACCGGCGCATCCGGCGCAATTCCGAACTGCGCGAACATATCGGCGGGGTTTTCATACACCAGCCAGACCTTGCCATCGCTGTCTTCATACCCCAAAACACGGGCCGGCAACACCACACCGGCCAAAGGATTGGCAACCAGTGCAGGCGTTCCGACCTCCGGTTTACCAAACACCAGCAGCGCCATGGGGGCAATGTCCTGCCCGATCATCGCGGCACCTTTGGCATGTTCGACACGGGCAAAAACTTTGGCACCGGCCCCCGTTACCACAGTTTCCAAACGATCAAGCGTTTCAGCCACCGAATAGGGGCTGGCGACCTTGACCATCTCGGCCTTGGCAATATCGACCTGGGCAAATGTGGCCATGCAAACAAATGCAATCGTTGTTATAAATTTCGTCATCGGGTTCTCCAGAGAATAAAATGGATCGCGCACGCCCTTAATCGTAACATCCGCTGGCGTTGTAAAAACAAAACGCATAAACAATGCGTGATCACCAACCAAGGCCACCACTATGTTGAAAACCCGTATCATCCCCTGTCTCGATGTCGCCGATGGCCGTGTGGTCAAAGGCGTGAACTTTGTCGGCTTGCGCGATGCCGGTGATCCGGTGGAATCGGCGCGCGCCTATGATGCGGCGGGGGCGGATGAATTGTGTTTCCTCGATATCAAGGCCACGGTGGAAAATCGCGGCACCATGTTTGATATGGTGCGCCGCACCGCCGAACAATGTTATATTCCGCTCACTGTGGGCGGCGGCGTGCGCACGGCTGCGGATGTGCGCGCACTTTTGTTGGCAGGTGCCGACAAAGTATCGTTTAATTCCGCCGCCGTGGCCAATCCCGATGTGGTGGCAACCGCCGCCGATCAATTCGGCAGCCAATGCATCGTGGTGGCGATTGACGCCAAAACCGTCGCCCCCGGAAAATGGGAAATTTTCACCCACGGTGGCCGCAATTCCACCGGCATTGATGCGGTTGAATTTGCCCGCACTGTGGTCGCCAGAGGCGCCGGTGAAATCCTGCTGACCAGCATGGACCGCGACGGCACCAAGCAAGGCTTTAACCTGCCCCTGACCCGCGCCATATCGGACGCGGTGCATGTGCCGGTGATTGCCTCGGGGGGCGTTGGCAATCTCGATCATCTGGTGGAAGGCGTGACCAAGGGCGGCGCATCTGCGGTGCTCGCCGCCAGCATTTTCCATTTTGGCGAATACACCATTGCCCAGGCCAAGGCCCATATGCAGGCCGCCGGCATACCGATGAGGATCACATGAACACTCTGGAAAATCTCGCCAAAACCATTGCGGCGCGCAAAAATGCCGATCCCGCGACAAGCTGGACCGCCAAATTGCTGTCCAAAGGCCCCGAAAAATGCGCCGAGAAATTTGGCGAAGAATCCATCGAGGCGATCATCGAAGCCGTCAAAGGCGACCGCGAGAAACTCACCAGCGAGGCGGCAGATGTGTTATTTCACCTGCTGGTGATGCTTGAATCGCGCGACGTGGCATTGGCTGATGTGTTTGCCGAACTTGAACGCCGCGAAGGCACCTCTGGCATTGCCGAGAAATCCGCCCGGAAACCCTGACCCGCCTCTTTGTTCAAAAAATATCCTCGGGGGGCGTTTCAAATCCTTGAATTTGAAACGTGGGGGCAGACAGCCCCCTACCCGATTACGCCACGCACAACTCTATAATTTCGACGAAATAACCCCGGTATTAAACCCGCCCATGCGCAGTTCGCCAAACAACCGCTGGTATTCGATTTTCGGACAGCGGTTCATGATCACATCAACCCCGCGTGCACGTGCCTCGGCCGCCGCGCCGTCATGGGACACCCCGATTTGCATCCACACGGTTTTCAAACCGTCCAGAACCTCGAGCGCGCTTTCAACAATCGGTGGAACATGCTGAGACTGGCGAAAAATATCGACCATATCCACCGGCTTTTTGATATCTTCAAGCGTCGCCAGAACTTCCTGCCCGAACAGAATCTTGCCGGCATGTCCCGGATTGACCGGAATCACCCTATACCCTTTGAGACCAAGATAACGCGCCACGAAATAACTGGGTCGCACCGGATTCATCGACACCCCGACCATGGCCACGGTTTTGGTGCGCTGCAATATCTGCTTGAGGTGTTTATCTGTATAATTTTCGCTCATTCCAAACCATACCGCGTCAAAGCCAAAGAAAAAAGCGCCCAAAAGCTTTTTTGCAATTGGGCGCCAGTGCGGAACGAGGGACAGTGACAAGGTCGCAAGAGTTCCGGGTTTGCGGCCTGCACTATACATAGTCCCCGCACTGGGAAATTTAAGAGGTGGTAAACAACATGTGAACGGCCCTATTGGGCGCGCTCCTGTGCTGCATAGAGCGCCACTGCGGCGGCATTGGACACGTTGAGCGACCCGAAACCACCTGCGGCATCAATTTTCACCAAGGCGTCACAGGTTTCTTTGGTGCGCTGGCGCAACCCCGGTCCCTCGGCCCCGAGAACAAGCGCCACCGGCCGGTCGCGTTTGCCGGCAAGAACCGTATCAATCGTCGCCTCCGCTTCGCCGTCCAGACCCAGAACCAGATACCCCATCGCCTGCAATTCAATCATCGTATCGGCAAGATTGCGCACCCGCAAATAGGGCTGGCGTTCCAATGCACCACTGGCGGATTTGGCCAAAGCGCCGGTTTCAGGCGCGCTATGATGGCGGGTTCCGATAACGGCAACCGCGCCAAACACTTCGGCAGAGCGCATAATCGCGCCCACATTATGCGGATCGGTCACCCGATCAAGCAACACAACCCGCGGCACCAGATCGGCTTTGCCGACGCAAATATCCTGAACCGAGCCCCAATTCAGCGGCTTCACCTCAAGCGCGGCGCCTTGGTGCACCGATTGCGGATCAAGCGGCGCGTTGAATTTGCGCGGTTCGCAAACTTCGGGTTCCATCCCGCTGGCCGGTATCGCATCGCCCAAACGATCGGCGGCATTGCGCGTCACCACAAGGCGCAGACGTTCACGGTCGAGATTAAGCAACGCATCACGCACCGCATGAAGCCCGAACAACCACACGGTTTCTTGCGCGGCGGCCCGTTTGGCCTGTTCTTTTTCGACAACCCACTGTGGTTTTTTCATCTTTGGATCCTTAGAAGCAACCTTATTAGCCAACGATCCGGCAGCGGCCAGACATCGCCCCCTTCCATGCCCTGCAACGGGCGCGCCCGCAAGATTAATTGCGATCTAGATTTGGATATAACTTCGCATCATTTTCCGGTTGACGCGCAATTGTCGCGCTAGTAATCAGCCCAAGTCAGCTGCTAACCCAGCGGGCAAGCTGGCTGCTATTGCAGCAGGCAAGTGGGCGACAGGCCGCAAGGTGTGGCAGGGGACTGTAACTCCCTCGCGGAGACGCACGCCTGGTTCGATTCCAGGGTCGCCCACCATTTTACCCGTAAAATGATGGAAACAGTGGTGTGGTGTCCCGCAAGGATGAAATCTGCCACAAGTGTTTTCAACGACTTTGGTGCTGTTTGATCGACAGGCTCTTCTTTAATCGTTATTAACACCGTATCGGCATCAACTGCACATCCACGCATTATGATCGCTCTGACACAATGATAAGGTAGACGACATCAATGGCCGAACGTTACGAACGCCACCGCCAAGCGTGGACCCATGAAGAAATTCAAAAACTGCATTTGCTGGTGTCCAAGGGGATGAGCTTAAAGGCTATTGCCAAATCTCTCATGCGCTCCGAGGAATCGACCAAGAACAGAGCAAAATTGGACAAGCTCAAGATTAAAAAAATGCGTTGAAATATTGGGGTTGTCTCCCGCACACACCGGCAATGCAACACCGGCCCCCCAACACCGGCTACGCACCCCCATTGCTGGGCCGCTTTCCAGGCATTTTACGTTCAAGAAGCCAGGATTGTCATGAAAGCCCTTGGTTGAGCAGGTCGACGCCGGTAGATCAGCGTATCAATGTTACATCGGACAGCGCGGCAATCCGGTTCAGATCATCCTCGTAGCGGGCTTTCAACGTGGCATCCTGTGCCGCTGTAAACGTTGCAAACCGGCGCGGGTCATTGTCGTCGGCGTGGCGCAGGATGATATCCTGCCATGCGTCCCGTTCAAGCGTCTCGCCCTTGCGATAAATGTCTTGCAACGCCTCCAACGCGCGATCCGTGGCACTTGTGTTGATGCGCTGTTCCGGTTCTTGCAAATCCGGCAGGCCCTGCCCCAACAAAGCTTCAAGAAGCGCGGTGGATTGCCCGCGCGCGCCGTAATCAATCACCGTCAATTTTTCCGGCTTCAAATGGGCCTGAAACGCCGCGATCAATTCAAACCAGCCGGTGTCAATTGCCATCATATTGGTGCGCAGATTGGCGAAATCATCAACGCTGTTGTCTTCGGCCCGTTTGCGAAATCCCGACGTAAACAGCGCCCCGTAGGGCCGCACCACATAGACAAGATGGCGCAGCGGGCCGGGCAATGCCTGTTTCAGCACTTTCATGCGGGTTTCGGCAGCGGGAAAAAACTGTCCGTAATAGAAATGGAACATCCGGCCGGGAATGTTTTCTTCCGACAATATTAGCCCTGCAACCGCGCCCCTGTTCAATCGGGCCAATTGCCGTGTCGCGCCTTGAACAAATTTCTGCGAATCGCTTCCCGCCGCGTGGCGTGGCGTGGGCAGCTTGAGCTTGAGCTTGCCCCCTTCAATCCCGTCGCGCCCCGGATAGGCAAGGCGATAGCCCGCGTCCTGCAATAAATCGCGGTTAACCGACAGCATGTTTTGAAAACTGCTGGTGCCGGTACGATGTGCCCCGGCGTGAAGATAAACGGCTGTGTTGCCTGTCATTGACGTCCTCATAATAAAATAGCGGCCTGTTATCGCCATCTGCACATTCACCGTCTGGACATACGCCGCGCGTCTTGACAGTGTCACATCTTGAAACAGGAGCATAGGCATGAGCGCACGTAAAATCATCATAGATACCGATCCCGGACAAGACGACGCAGTTGCCATTCTGTTGGCACTGGCCAGCCCTGAAGACATCGACATCTTGGGCATCACCTGCGTTGCGGGCAATGTTCCGCTTGCATTAACAAGCAAAAATGCGCGTATTATCTGTGAGTTAGCGGGTAAAATTGATGTTCCGGTTTATGCCGGTTGCGCACATCCCCTAGGCCGCGCCCTGGTTACGGCGGAACATGTGCATGGCAAAACCGGCCTGAATGGTCCCGATCTTCCCGACCCGAAAATGCCGTTGCAAGACGGCCATGCCGTTGATTTCATTATCGAAACCCTGCGCGCGCAAGAAACCGGCACGGTCACGCTTTGCCCGTTGGGGCCGTTGACAAATATCGCCACCGCGTTTGAAAAAGCCCCCGATATAATCGCGCGCGTCGGTGAAATTATTCTGATGGGCGGCGCCTATTTCGAGGTCGGCAACATCACCCCCGCCGCCGAATTCAACATTTATGTCGACCCGCAAGCTGCTGATATTGTGTTCAAATCAGGTGCTCCTATAGTGGTCATGCCCCTTGATGTCACCCACAAAGTGCTGGTGACCAAAGCCCGCAATGATGCGTTTCGCGCACTCAACACCCCCGTGGGCACCGCCGTCGCCCAGATGACCGATTTCTTTGAACGCTTTGACAAGGAAAAATACGGCTCGGACGGGGCGCCGCTGCATGATCCATGTGTCACCGCCTATCTGATTGCGCCGCAATTGTTCTCCGGGCGCCAGATCAATGTCGAAATCGAAACCGCGTCGGAATTAACCATGGGCATGACGGTGGCCGATTGGTGGGGGGTTACCGATCGCGCGCCCAACGCGTTGTTTATCGGGGACGTTGATGCCGATGGGTTTTTTGCCCTGCTGACCGAACGGTTGGCCCGCCTATGACCGCGCTTCACATTGCGAAACCCGAAGATATGGCGAGATTGCAACCGCTGGTGGCCGCGTTTCACGGCGAGGTTGGCATTGATCGCAGTGACGCATCGCGCGAACGCGGCCTTGCGCCGCTTCTTGACGGGATTCCCCATGGCGTTGCCTATCTTATCGGCCCGCAAAAGGCCCCGATTGGCTATGTGGTGATTAGTTTCGGCTGGTCTGTCGAACTTGGCGGGTTGGATGGTTTTGTCGATGAAATCTATATTCGCCCCGGTGTGCGGGGCCGTGGCATTGGCTCGGAAGTCCTGCTGAAACTTCCCAAAGCGTTGGCTTCTGCGGGTCTTTGTGCGCTGCATCTCGAGGTGTCGCGCGACAATACCCGCGTCCGCGCCCTCTATGAAAAACTGCACTTCAAACCGCGTGAACAATATATGCTTATGACCCGAGAGATGTGAATGGCGTTCAATATTCCCTTTGATAACAGCTATGTAACGCTGCCAGACCGGTTTTATACACGCCTTGACCCGACGCCGGTCAAAGCGCCCGAATTGCTGCGGTTCAACGCGGCATTGGCCGGTGATCTTGGCATAACCGCCGGTTCCGACGTTGAGATGGCGCGCGTATTTGCCGGCAATGACATTCCCGCCGGTGCCGCGCCTTTGGCACAGGCCTATGCCGGTCATCAATTCGGCAATTACAACCCGCGCCTTGGCGATGGCCGCGCAAATCTTCTTGGCGAGGTCAACACGCCAAACGGGCGGTTCGATATTCAACTCAAAGGCACCGGCCCGACGCCCTATAGCCGCTCGGGCGACGGGCGGGCATGGCTCGGCCCGGTGTTGCGCGAATATGTGGTGAGCGAGGCGATGCACGCCATGGGCATCCCGACCACGCGCGCCCTTGCCGCCGTGACCACGGGTGAAGACATCTGGCGCGAAACCGCCCTGCCCGGCGCGATTTTGACCCGTGTGGCGCGCAGCCATATCCGCGTCGGAACCTTTCAATACTTCGCCGCCAAGCAAGACAAAGCCGCGCTACAGACCCTCACCGATTATGCGATTGCGCGCCATTTCCCACAGGCGCAAGGGCCGCTTGAATTTCTGGTGGCGGTGATTGACCGGCAGGCCAAATTGATCGCGCACTGGATGTCGGTGGGCTTCATTCATGGTGTGATGAACACCGATAACACCCAGATCGCCGGTGAAACCATTGATTACGGTCCCTGCGCGTTTATGGACGTGTATCATCCGGTCACAGTGTTTTCATCCATTGATCGTCAAGGGCGCTATGCATTTGATAATCAAGAAAAAATAATCGTCTGGAACATGGCGCAACTGGCCAATTCATTGCTGCTGATAATGCCGGATCTGGATAAGGGTGTGGCCGATTTCACGACCGCAATCGAGGCGATGCCTGCCAAAATCCACGCGCATTGGTGCAAACTTTACCGCGCGAAAATCGGCCTCGCGACGGATCAAAACAGCGACGTAGAGTTGATCAATGACCTGCTTAAACTGATGGCTGATAATGGTGCGGATTTCACCAATACATTCCGCGCGCTTGGGCGTGATGATGCCGCCGAGAATTTTATTGATCGTGACGGATATGATGCGTGGCGCACCCGCTGGCAGGCGCGCCTGCAAAACGAAACCAATCCAGCCGCCACAATGAACGCGGCCAATCCCGCCTATATTCCGCGCAATCACCGGATTGAAATCATGATCGAGGCCGCCGTTGCCGGTGACTTTGCCCCGTTTAACCGGCTTTTGCGCGTGCTTGCCACCCCGTTTTCCGACCAAGCCGATGCCGATGATTTGCGCATGCCGCCAAAGGGCGACGAGGTGGTGCAACAGACGTTTTGCGGGACCTAGACTTTTAGTCGGCATCAAGTGTGGCGATAAATGCCAATTTCAGGATCTTCAATGTATCCTGATCCGCGACCCCGCCGAAAAACACATCCAACGCATGGCGGAAAACCGGATCTGCACCTTTTACCCGTGAAAACAACGACATGGCGGCCTGAAATTTGATGTCGTCGGGTTGCCCGAACAGCGCCTCGGCCCCGTTTACGGCATGTTCAATCGCCAGTGCGGTGCATTGCGCAAGACGCGGGCCAAGCGTGGGATGCGCCAGATAGGCGGCGGCCTCGTCACGATCGGTTATGGCGTAGAACATGGCATCTTGGGATGCACCAAGACCGGCAATTTGCGGAAACACATACCACATCCAGTTGCGCGATTCCGAATTGGGTTTGCGCCCTGCCCCCAGGACGCGCAGCACATCATCATACACAGCATCCTGCGCGGTAACGAAGCGATCAAAATCATAGTCAAATGATACATCCATAGCACAGGGTGATTCAGAGAAAGTGGGATTATCGTTCTGCCGCGATGATCTCGACTGCCTTTGCGCGGTTATCCTGTACGAGTTCAATCGCCCTGGTTGGTGATTTTGCGATGCGTTTGAGCAGGGTGATAGCGGCGCTGGT
>JAUZRV010000269.1 GCA_030950105.1 Rhodobacterales bacterium
CGCGGCATCAGCCGCCCGAACACCCCCAGATATCAACCTTCAACGCACACTCTAAACTCAGTTCAAAACGCCGCCGTCAACCCGGCCGATCCAGTGCGCCGGAAGGAAATACCCGGAGTCTGATGAATAATTCGGGCTAAGGCGCTTCTACATTTTGCTAGAATGACATTCGGTAGAAGCGTTGCGGAATGTCGATATGTTGTGGGTGCTTTACCCCAGATAAGTATGAATTTGCGAGAGCGCACGCCGCACGCTGGCCCGCCCTTCTTCGATGGCTTCGCCCGCACGGTTCAATTCAAGCATGCCGATATCGCCAAGGCGCGGCGTTATCATAATATGCGGTGGATTTCCGGCAAGACGGCTGCGGGTGATGTGGTCCTGCATGATATTCAACGCACTGGTGGTCACATCGAAATACCCCGGTGTTCTGGTTTGCGAAAACATCTCGTAGGATGTCATCTTATCAAGAGTTTGACGAATACCCGCCGGAATTATCTCGAAAATCCGGTCAAAACTGCCCTTACCTTCGGAATCATCGGGATCATCGCGTTTTGGTTCGGGCGGTGGCCGGTTCACCGCCAATAAATCCCCATTGAGGTTCACAGCAATCACAATATCCGCCCCAAGGGCACGGCACGCCGACACCGGCACCGGATTAACCAATCCCCCGTCAAGCAGCCACCGCCCCTCGTTTTCGACCGGACTAAACAATCCGGGCACCGCCATCGACGCGCGCACCGCCGGGATCACGCACCCGTTTTGCAACCAGACCTCGCGTCCGGTTTCCATATCTGTGGCAATCGAAATGAATGGCTTTTTCATCGTCTCGATGGTGGTGTCCTTGTCGATTGCCGACAAAAACCCGCGAATATGTTTGCCTTGAATCAACCCGCCGCTGGTCAGATCAACATCAAGAAACCCGACCACGTCGCTCCATCCGATGCCCAAAACCATCTTTTCAAGCACGGCCAGTTTTCCCTCGACATAGACCGCGCCAACCAGCGCGCCCATCGAACACCCGCACACGATATCCGGCTCGATCCCCTCTTTGGACAATTCCAACAACACCCCGATATGCGCCCAGCCACGCGCAGCGCCACTGCCCAATGCGATACCGATTTTTGGTTTGCTTGCCATCTCTTGCCCCTAGGCCAACGTGCGCTTTACCGCCTGCTGCCACCCTTGGTATTTCAGTGCCCGCGTTTCATCATCCATTGCCGGGTCAAACCGCTTGTCACGCGCCCATGTCGCGGCGAACCCGTCACGATCAGGGTAAATTCCGGCCCGCATCCCGGCAAGCCACGCAACCCCCAACGCCGTGGTTTCCACCATTTTGGGGCGTTCCACCGGCGCGCCGATGATGTCGCACAGAAACTGCATGGCAAAATCATTCATGCTCATCCCGCCATCCACACGCAACGATGTGTCGCCGCTTGCGCCCCAATCGTCGCGCATCGCGTCCAATAGATCACGGGCCTGGTAGCCCACGGATTCAAGTGCGGCCCGCGCGAATTCCGCTGGTCCCGAATTGCGCGTTAACCCGTAAATCGCCCCGCGACATTGTGCATCCCAATAGGGCGCCCCAAGGCCGGTAAAGGCGGGCACCATAATCACCGATTGCGCCGGATCAGCCGTCTCTGCCAAGGCTTGTGACTGCTTCGCGTTCTCGATTATTCCCAAACCATCCCGCAACCATTGCACCACCGCACCGGCAATAAAGATAGACCCTTCAAGGGCATAGGTCACTTCCCCATCAAGTTGATAGGCAATCGTGCCAAGCATCCTGTTTTTCGACGCCACCAATGTGCCGCCGGTATTGAGCAATGCAAAACACCCCGTGCCATAGGTCGATTTCATCATCCCCGGCGCAAAACACGCCTGCCCGATGGTCGCCGCCTGTTGATCCCCCGCAACCCCCGATATCGGAATTTCCGCACCAAAAATACCCGCTTCTGTGGTGCCGAAATCAGCCGCGCAATCGCGCACATCCGGCAACATTCCCATCGGAATATTCAACAACCCGCAAATCTCGGCGTCCCATTGACCCCGCCGTATATCATACATCAACGTGCGCGCGGCGTTGGTGGCGTCCGTTGCATGCACCCGCCCGCCGGTCAATTTCCAGATCAGATAACAATCCACCGTGCCAAACAACAATTCACCGGCCTGCGCACGCACCCGCGCCCCCGCCACATTGTCCAATATCCACGCCAGTTTGGTTCCCGAAAAATACGGATCAAGCAACAGTCCGGTCTTGTGCGATATCATCGCCTCATGCCCCGCCGCCCGCAGCGCCTCGCATGAACTCGCCGTGCGCCGGTCCTGCCAGACAATCGCATTATGGATGGTTTCACCCGTTGCGCGATCCCAGACAACCGTGGTTTCGCGTTGGTTGGTTATGCCAATAGCCGCGACATCAGACGCCGCAACATCCGCCGTTTTCATCACCTCGCGACAGGTCGCCAATACCGTATTCCACAAATCGTCCGGATCATGTTCTACCCAGCCGCTTTCGGGAAAATGCTGCGTAAATTCAGCCTGTGCAATTTGCGTGACTTGCATGTCCTCATCAAACAAAATCGCCCGGCTTGATGTCGTGCCTTGATCAATTGCCAATATGTGACGCATTTGCGGACCTTTCGCTTGTGATACCGTTTCAAACATCCTTGACGCCTTGACCGATCAGCGCAAGCCGCTTTATCAAACCAGAATGAGATATACATTCCTTTTGATGGCCCTCGCCCTTTCTGTCGTCCTATCTATTGTCGGTTTTTTGAACTCGCGCCCCGATGAAACCCTGTCGGCTTACGGCGCGGGTGCGCAGGAATGGCAATTGCAGTCCATCAATGGCACCGATTTTGCCGCGCGTGCCACCATCGCATTCCCCAAAGAGGGGCGTATCACCGGCCGCGCGCCCTGCAATACCTATACAGCCGCGCAAAAAATCCCCTACCCGTGGTTCGAAATCTCCGATTTGGCCATTACCAAAATGGCCTGCAAAGACATGGCGTCCGAGGTCGCGTTTTTTCAAATGCTTGGCAAAATGGCGCTGGTCGAGGTTCTCGATGATCTGTTGGTCCTGTCCACCGAAACCGGCGAAGAAATGGTGTTCACCGCCGCCGCGCCTTAATCCATCTGCGCCGCAAATAAATCGACAAACCTTTGCCGCGCTGCTGGTAACGGCTTGTTTCCAAGTTGCACCGCCAGCCGTTCACGCAAGAAAAATCCCGTTGTTTCAAATCCTTGCAGGATCTCTACGTCCGGTGCCATGCCCTGCCCCAACAAACACGGCGGCAAAGGAAGCAACCGATCCGCCCATTCCCCCGCGCCGGATAACGACACCGCCCGCCCACTGCGCGGCGATACATAGGCCAATTGGTCATTGCCCCCCGTCGCCGCACAGGCGGTCAAATCAAGCCCGAAACCGGTTTCCTCCAACAACGCCAATTCCCACTTGAGATAGGCCAGCGGCCAAACCTCGTTTTGCCCCAACAAATCGAGCAACGCCTCGGTGCGTGCATATAATGCGCCATGCACCTCGCGTTCCGGCAGGCAAAACATCAACAACGCCGTCACCGTATTCAACCCCGCAAGCGCCATCCGGTCCGACAATGATACCACCGCCCGAGACCGCAACAGTTCCACCTTATAAGTGCCCAAATGATCGGCAAGCCGTGCGCGCCACGCCACATCAAGCTGCGCCCCGGGTTGCAATATCGGCGCAAGTCTCCGGCTCGCCCCGCCATGCACCACACCGGCAAACCGACCCATGCTTGGGGTAAATACCTCGATAATGGCTGCGGATTCGCCATGGCGACGACTAGACAGTAATATCCCTTGGTCTCGCCACTCCATGCTTCGCCCCCATCTTCCCCCATCACAATAGGGCGGCTGCTGACAAAGGAAAACCCCGCCCAATCCGGACGGGTTTTGATCTGCAAATTCAAGTCAGGCAATTACCGCCGACGATCACGCCGCGCCGACATCGGTTGAAATGCTACGCCAACATGGGCTTCGCAATAGGGTTTACCGGCCTTGACCGCCAACCCGCAAAACCAGAAATCATCCGTGGCCGGATCGCCTACTGGCCACTTGCATGTGCGCTCGGTCAATTCCATCAAGGTCAGGCGCTTGGCCTTCTTCTCGATCTCGGAAACTTTCGCCAATGCCTCGGGGCTAATTTCATTGGCAGACGGCTGTGGTGGCAACGGTTGCCCCGCCGGAATAATCGCACGTCGCGCCGCCGACATCGGCAGCGGAGCAAGAACTTCTGTTCCCGCCACAGTATCCGCCGGTTTTGCGGCTGGCTTGGGTTTTGCTGCGGGCGGCGTCTTGGGTTTTGCCTCGGCAGGGACCGCAGGTTTCGCCCCCGTTTTTGCCGCAGGTTTCACCGTTCCTTTGGCTCCGGCGCTTCCGGCACGATTGGACAGACCCAAACGATGGACCTTCCCGATCACCGCATTACGGGTCACCCCGCCAAGCTCTTTGGCGATTTGCGAGGCCGATTGCCCCTCGCCCCACATCTTTTTCAACACCTCTACGCGGTCGTCGGTCCAGGACATCGTTCTTCCTTACGTCAAAAGGCGGCACAGTTTTCGGGCCGCCTTGATAAATTGATCAATCTCCCCTATTTTAAAGCATCCGGTGCGAGTTACAAGAAGACTCTGCACCCGATTTGACCGATCCCTGCGAACCGCGCTATTTCCGCCGCGCCAATCGCGCCTCGCGCCAGGCCAACAAAACCCCGCCCGCGACAATTATGCCCGCCCCGACGGACGACACCACATCGGGCACAACCCCGAAAACTATCCCGTCATATAGGCTGGCAAATACCAACGTCGCATAGGTGAACGGCACGATAAACGACGCCTCGGCCCGTGCCACTGCATTGACAAAACACGCCTGCGCCACGGCCATCGACAGGCCAACACCGGCCAACCCGCCCCATTGCGCCAACGTCGGCATTTCCCACACCGCCAAAACCGCCACCGTCGAAATCCCCAATCCGAAACTGTTGTTCACCCATAGAATTTGCAACGGCCCCTCGCGGCCCGCCAGTTTCTTGATGAAAATCACCTCGAACCCCATCACCACCGCTGCCATCAGCGCCAATATCGCGCCAAATTGCAGGCTCCCCGTGGTTGGCCGTAGCAAAATAACCGCCCCCGTCAACGCAATGCCCGCCGCCGCCCAGCGCCACGGCCCGACTTTTTCCCCCAACAACGGAATCGCAAGGATCATCGCAAACACCGGATTGAGAAAACTGATCGCCGTCGCATCCGACATCGGAATGAAAGCCACCGCCGCAAACATCAACGTCACCCCGCCCCAGCCAAAAACCGTGCGCACCGCATGAAGCCTAAGGTCGGGATTGCGGATCGGCTGCCGCGTGATCAAAACCGCACCACTTATCGCCATAAATGCAAATAAAAACCGCCCGTTACTGATTTGCAGCGCGTGCATTGGTGGCCCGAACACCCCGGTCCCCAATGCTTTGGCAAACAACGTCGAGGCGGCGATAAAAACCGTCGCCAGCACCATAAACCCGATCGCCAACGGAATATTTTGCGCGCGCGGGGTGAAAGGAGTGAAACCATTGGATGCCATAGGCGACCATATGCGCGGACGGCCCCACTCTGGCAAGGTAAAACACCTGCGTTCACGCCGCGGCTGAACGTCAAATATTTTCCCTCTTTCCCAACTCAATTTTTGCCGCTATGATGGTTTCATGATCAAACAAACACATATCGCAACTTCCCGACGCCGACGCTAATTCGTCATACGTCCCACTCCCATCCCATAGGGCGTGCTCTGCTGTTTTGATCCGCGCACTCGCGCCGTCCCCACAAATCAAAATCTACAAATTCAAATTGACTATGGCCGACTGCTATTGCACGGTCCGAGCTTCTTAAAAGGATACGACCCATGATTCCGTCGCTTTTGCCCACCTATAATCGCGCTCCCCTGCAATTCGTCAGAGGCGAAGGCACTTGGCTCATCGAACAGGATGGCCGCCGCTTTCTTGATATGGGGGCCGGTATTGCGGTGAATTCCCTGGGTCACGCCAATCCGGTTCTGGTCGCCGCTTTGACGGAACAGGCGCAAAACCTGTGGCATACGTCCAATCTCTATCAAATCCCGCAACAACAGGATCTCGCCGACCATCTGGTTGCCGATACCTTTGCCGATACCGTGTTTTTCACCAATTCCGGCACCGAGGCCTGCGAATTGGCGGTTAAAATGGCGCGCAAATACTGGTTTGACAAAGGCCAACCGCAACGCAACGAAATCATCGCCTTCGAAGGCTCGTTTCATGGCCGTTCTGCCGCCGGTATCGCCGCCGCCGGTAGCGAAAAAATGACCAAAGGCTTCGGCCCCCTCCTGCCCGGATTTATTCAGGTCCCGTGGATGGATCACGACGCATTGGCCAGCCATGTCACCGAAAACACCGCCGCCATCATCATCGAACCAATACAGGGCGAAGGCGGTATTCGCGTCCTGCCCGATCACCTGCTCAAAAACCTGCGCACCTTGTGCGACCAGACCGATACCCTGCTCATTCTGGACGAAGTCCAATGTGGCATGGGCCGCACCGGCCACCTGTTTGCCCATGAATGGGCCGGCATTGCCCCCGACATCATGATGGTCGCCAAAGGTATCGGCGGCGGCTTCCCCCTCGGCGCGGTTCTCGCCACTGAAAACGCCGCAAGCGCGATGATCGCAGGCACCCACGGCTCCACCTATGGCGGCAATCCCCTCGCTTGCGCCGTCGGCAACGCGGTGCTCAAAACCATCGCCAACAAGGATTTCCTCGACGAGGTGAAACGCAAATCCGGCCTGATGCGCCAATCCCTGGAAGGTCTTGTTGCCGCCCACCCGGATATCTTCGAGGAAGTGCGCGGCAGCGGCCTGATGCTCGGCCTCAAATGCACAGCCCCCAATATGGACGTGATCAACGCCGGATATGATAACCAGATCATCACTGTGCCCGCCGCCGACAACGTGATCCGCCTGCTGCCCCCGCTCACCATAAGCGACGCAGAAATAGCCGAGGCCATCACCCGACTGGAAAAAGCCGCCAGCCAAATCAGCGCCACACCTTAACCCATCTTTGTTCCCCAAATATCCTCGGGGTGAATTGGCCACAGGCCAAGAGGGGCAGAAGGCCCCTCCCTCGCCCGAAAAGAAAGCACCGAAAATGAACCACTTCCTCGACATCCACACCACCGACCCCGCCGACCTGCGCGCCATGATCGACACCGCCCGCACCCTTAAAAACGCGCGCAAAGGCCTGCCCAAAGGCACACCGGACGCCGATCAACCGCTCAAAAACCACATGGTTGCGCTGATTTTTGAAAAACCCTCGACCCGCACCCGCGTGTCCTTTGATGTCGGCGTGCGCCAAATGGGCGGTCAAACTCTGGTGTTGTCGGGCAGTGACATGCAACTGGGTCACGGCGAAACCATCGCCGACACCGCGCGGGTTCTGTCGCGCTATGTCGACATGATCATGATCCGCACATTCGACGAAGCCGTGCTGCACGAACTTGCCGAATACGCCAGCGTTCCGGTGATCAACGGCCTGACCGACCGCACCCACCCCTGCCAGATAATGGCCGACATTCTCACATTCGAGGAACACCACGGTCCGATCAAGGGCAAGAAAGTCGTCTGGGCCGGTGACGGCAATAACGTCTGCGCGTCCTTCCTGCACGCCGCTGGCCAATTCGGTTTTGACCTCACCTTCACCGGCCCCGCCAACCTTGATCCCGACCCCGAATTTGTCGGCCTTGCCCGCCAACGCGGCAGCACCATCACCATTGAACGCGATCCGGCAGTGGCGGTAGACGGTGCCGATCTGGTGGTCGCCGACACATGGGTTTCGATGCACGACAGCCAATCCACCAAGGAACGCCGCCACAACCAGTTGCGCCCCTATCAAGTCGACGAAACCCTGATGTCACAGGCAAAACCCGACGCCCTGTTCATGCACTGCCTACCCGCCCACCGCGACGAAGAAGTCACCACCGCCGTTATGGACGGCCCGCAATCGGTGATCTTTGACGAGGCCGAAAACCGCCTCCACGCCCAAAAGGCGGTGATGCGCTGGTGTCTGGGAAAATAACAGTGGCCCTTGAAACGCGGCGCGCACGGATAACGGACGCAGCAGATATTGCTGCGTTCCATCTGCGGGTCTGGCGGGCGTCCTACCTGGATTTCGTCCCCGACACGATTGTGAAAAAGCTGGATTACCAAAACCGGCTTGCCTACTGGACTACGAAACTGGGCATCGTCAACCCGCGACAACACACCCTGCTCGTATTAGACAACACAATCCTGACCGGCTTCATCTGCTTTGGTCCCCCCACCGATCCCGCCTTTGGCACCCCCTCGGGGTCCAAGGCCGAAATCAAACACCTGTTTATTGATCTCCATCACCAAGGTCAGGGCCTTGGCCGCCGCCTGTTATTGGCCGCCTTTGAACAACTTGCCAATGATGGTTTTGAAACCACCGGCCTCGCCGTCACCAAAGACAACACATCCGCCATCGCATTTTACCATGCCTTGGGCGGCACCATCACCGGCCAACACACCAATGCCGGCCCGATCTGGAAATCACAGGACCTGATTATGTCATGGGATTTGCCCCTCCCCTCAAATAAGTGTGACCCGGTGGTATCCCGCGCCCTGACGCCCTAAGGTCACCCGAAAGCTATTTAACAGGTGCCCCATGACCCAGATTCCGACCAAATCCCAAATCGGCATTTACGGCCTTGGCACCATGGGCAGCGCCCTCGCTCTCAACATGGCCGACAACGGCTTTAACGTCGCGGTCACCAACCGCGAGGCCTCGTGGGTCGCCGATTTCATCCACGAGGCCGATCAGCTGTCCGGCAACCTTCGGGCCTTCGAATCTCTCGAAAGCTTCGTCAACGGCCTGCAAACCCCGCGGGTGATCCTGTTCATGATCCCCTCGGGCGCACCGATGGACGCAATGATTAATCGCGTTACCCCGCTGTTATCGGCGGGCGATACCATCATCGACGGTGGCAACGCCGATTTCCACGCCACCCGCCGCCGCGCCGCACAGCTCACCGAACTTGATCTACATTTCGTCGGCATGGGCGTTTCGGGCGGCGAAAGCGGCGCGCGCTTTGGTCCCTCGATGATGGTCGGCGGCACCACACATAGCTGGACCCAATTGAAACCGATCTTGCGCGCCATCGCCGCCAAATTTGACGGCGACCCTTGCGTTGACCACCTTGGCCCCGACGGTGCCGGTCATTTCGTCAAAACCGTGCACAACGGCATTGAATATGCCGATATGCAAGCGATTTCAGAGATTTACGCCCTGTTGCGCGACGTCGCAGATTGGCCCGCCGCCCGCATCGGAACTCTGTTCGAGGGCTGGAACGAAGGGCCGCTTGCCTCTTACCTGGTCGAAATTTCCGGCAAAATCTTGCAGGCCACCGACCCCGAAACCGGATCGGCAATGGTTGATGTGATCCTTGATCAAGCCGGTCAAAAAGGCACTGGCCGCTGGACCGCAATCGAAGCCCTGCGCCTTGGCCAATCCGCAAGCGCCATCGAGGCCGCCGTCGGCGCGCGCTCGTGGTCGAGCGAAAAACCCGCCCGCCAAGCCGGTGAAATCATGCTCCCTGCGCCCGAAACGGCCCCCGATGCGACCTCCAAAACCGCCCCGAAGCTGCCCGACAGCACAGATTTGGAACAGGCCCTGATTGCCGCCCGCATCCTTGGCCACGCCCAAGGGTTCCGCATCCTCGCACAGGCGTCCGATCACTACGACTGGTCCCTCGATCTTGCCCGCATCGCCGAAATCTGGCGCGCCGGTTGCATCATCCGGTCCTCACTTCTCGACGATTTATCGGATGCCCTGCACAGCGACCTGCCCCACAGCCAATTGATCCTTGTGCCCGCGATCCGTGCCCAACTCGCCACCGCAATTCCTGCCTTGCGCCGCGTCATCATCACCGCCACCACCGCGGGTATCCCAGTGCCGGTATTATCGGCGTCCCTTGCGTGGTTTGATAGCATGCGCACCGGTCGCGGCAGCGCCAACCTCATTCAGGCCCAGCGCGATTTCTTTGGTGCCCACGGCTTTGCCCGCCTTGACGGCGAAGGTTCAAAACATCACGGCCCTTGGGGCAATAGCGCCCAACAATCGTAAAGCTCAGCCCCCGATCACATTGTTCAAAAACCAGAATACCGCCGCCGAAATCACCGCCGCTGCGGGCACTGTGATCACCCACGCCAATACGATGGTCATGAAATGCGACCGTCGCACCAACTTGCGCCGCCGCCGTTCTTCGGGTGCAACCGACAGGGCTGCAGGCCGCATCTTACGCTTGCGCTCGCTTTCCCATTCACGGAAAAACCCGACGCCGAAAATTGCCCCGACCGCAATATGCGTCGAACTCACCGGAAGGCCGAGACCCGAAGCCACAATCACCGTAATTGCCGCACTAAGCGACACAGCAAACGCGCGCATCGGGTTCAATTTGGTAATCTGGCTGCCCACCATGCGGATCAATTTTGGCCCGAACAGGAACAACCCGAACGATATTCCGAACGCCCCGATCACCATCACCCACAACGGGATCGCCACTTTGGCGGCAAAATCACCAAATTCGCTTACATGCACAATCGCCGCCAATGGCCCGACGGCATTGGCCACATCATTGGCCCCATGGGCAAACGACAGCAACGCCGCCGACACCACCAATGGCAAGCCAAACAAAACCTTGACCGATTTTTTCTTGTTCTCCAGACCTTCCGATTGGCGGCGGATCAATGGCCGCGTGATCAGATAGGTCACCGCCGCAATGCCTGCGCCAATCATCAGCGCGGTTTGCAAGTCAATCTTGATGATCTTTTTCAAACCCTTCACCGACAAATACGCCGAAAACACCCCGGCCATAATCGCCACCAGTATCGGCACCCACCGCCGCGCCGCCGCAATCATATCATCCTGATAGGTGATACGGTTCTTGATCAACGCAAGAAACGCGGCGGCAATCACCCCGCCCAACACCGGCGAAATCACCCAGCTGGCGGCGATTTTCCCCATGGTCGGCCAATTCACCGCGCCAAATCCCGCGGCCATAATCCCCGCGCCCATCACACCGCCGACAACCGCATGGGTCGTCGATACCGGCGCACCGATCCATGTCGCCAAATTCACCCACAGGGCGGCCGCAACCAGCGCCGCCATCATCGCCCAGATAAACACTTGGGTATCTTTCATACCCGAGGGGTCAATAATCCCCTTTGAGATCGTCGAAACCACATCTCCCCCGGCCAAAAGCGCGCCCGCACTCTCGAAGACCACCGCAATTAAAATCGCCGCGCCCATTGACAGCGCCCCGGCCCCGACCGCAGGTCCCATGTTATTGGCGACATCGTTGGCCCCGATATTAAGCGCCATATAGGCCCCGATACCGGCGGCCACCACGACCACCATATCAACCGGAATTTCCCCATAGAAGAACGCGCCGGTTAACGCGGCAAGCACAATAAACGCCAACGCAATCCCCGGCCCGACCAATGGCCGCGACACATAGGCGGTGGCATATTCGAACTGTGATATCCGGTTAAGATCTTTATCCAGCGTTTTCCACTGTTGGCGGGTCGGTCGGTCGGTCACAGCACTATCCCCTTGTGTTGTCCTGACATTACAATATTGCCCGACTAGGGGGGTTACCCCCTCAAATCAACGATTCATTTTCCTTTCGGAGAGAGTGTCACAGTTAGCGCCATAAAAATGTTAAAGCGCGCGCAATATCTGCTTTAATTCCGGCTCGCGCACCATTTCTGCGGCTTGTTCGGGCGACACCCATTTACGCTTGCGTTCGTGCGCTTCGGGATACTGATCTTCCAACCGATCCACCTTCATTACATGCACCTGCGCCGTCACAGGGGCCACACCACCACCAGTTAACGCCTTGTTGTAATTGAAATTTCCAATAGGTTGGTCGCGAATTCCCTTGATCTTGACGCCCGCTTCTTCCCACGCTTCCTGCATCGCGGCTCCGGCTCCGTCCAAACCATCAATCGGCCAACCTTTGGGCAATATCCACCGCCCTGATCCGCGCGATGTGATCAACAAAACCTGTTTTTTGGCACCTTCACAGGTATAACACAGCGCCGCAAATTGCACCCGTTTGGGGCGGCGCAACAACGGCTGCACCAATTCGGCCCACGCCTTTTTTGCCCACGCCTTTTTTGCCCATGTATCTTCGGCTGCTTTGGTCGCTGTATTTGTCATCATCATTTGTCTGCTCTGCTCGCGTATTCTTGTTTTTCCTTGTTTATACAGGGTTTTTCTTAAGAAAGCCAATCACCGCGATTTTGGCCGTTTCACCCGCAACGTCGGATCGGCCTTGGTCGGGTCTTCCGGCCATGGATGTTTTGGGTATCGCCCGCGCATATCGCGCCGCACATCACCATAGGAACGCGTCCAGAAACCCGGAATATCAAGAGTGGTCTGCACAGGTTTGCGTGCTGGCGATAACAACGTCACCCGCAACGGCACACCGGCCACCGTAGGATGCACCGTCTGCCCAAACACCTCTTGGATGCGCAGGCTGATCTGCGGGTGGTCACCCTCGTAATCAATCGGGATTTTATTACCCAGAGGGCTAATGAAATGCGCCGGAACCGCACGGTCAAGCGCCTGCATCTGCGCCCACGTCAACATCCCCCGCAATACTTCCAACAGATCGAACCGCCGCCAATCCGCGCTCGTGCGCACCCCGTTAAGATGCGGCAATAACCACGTTTCGATCCCCTCGATCAATGCGTCGGGCGTCATATCCGGCAATGCGCCGTCGCGCCCGCGCATCAACAAGACCCGCGCTGCAAACCTATGCGCCGCCCCCTTCAACACCACACCGATCTCGCGCACCCCGTCAAGCATCGCCAACGCGATATCCTCGCCGCTGGCGTCCTTCCAAATCTGATCGGCAAGAACCACCGCGCCAAACCGCAATTGTCGCCGCGCCACCACGCGCCCGTCGCGTTTCGACCATGCACAGCTGTCAACCCACGCGATCTGATCCCCGAACAGCCCGCGCAATTCGGCCTCTGATATCGCAATCGCTTGCCGGATACGCGCCTCGCGCCGGTCGCCATCAAGGTCGGTCGCCACAATCAACCGCGCGCCCGATAACGGATCACCCTCGGGCAGAACCGCGCCCTTGCCCCCCGACAACACAAACCGCGGCACATCCCCCTTGCGCCGCGCCCCGATCCGATCCGGATAGGCCAGCGCCGCCATTTCCGCGATATTCATCCGGTTGCGCGCCGCTTTCTTTGCTTGCCGGCCAAGGCGTCGCGCCTCGATCTTGATCCGCTCCACCGCACCGCGATTGACCGCAAAAGGCCGCCGATTCGTGAACCCGCGCAAATCCCGCACCGCTTCAATCCGCAACGCCAGTTCCACCGGCGCACCGCGTCCCAGCGGATCACGATCCGCCAACAGCGCCGCCAAATCCGCGCCTTGCTCCCCTGCAATCGCCACCATATGCGCCAATCTGGGATGCAACGGCAGCGCCGCCAAAACCCGCCCATGCGCCGTGATCCGACCACCCGCATCCAACGCACCCAACATCGTCAACAATGCCAACGCTTCACCATATCCGCCCACATTCGGCGGTGTCAAAAACGCCAATTCCTCCGGCTTTGCCCCCCAGAGCGCCAATTCAAGCGCCAACCCCGACAGGTCCGCCGTGTCAATCTCGGCCGGTGCGAACGCCGCCATCGCGCCTTCTTCGCCCTTGCTCCACAACCGGTAACAAGTGCCTTTTGCCACCCGCCCGGCGCGCCCCATGCGTTGCGTCGCCTCGGCCCTGGACACCCGTTCGGTCACCAATCGCGACATCCCCGATCCCGGATCAAACCGCGCACGCCGCGCCTGCCCGCCGTCCACCACCACCCGCACATCCGCTATGGTTAACGAGGTTTCGGCAATCGACGTCGCCAACACAATTTTGCGCCCGCTTTGCGCCGGTTCGATCGCTGCGCGTTGTTCGGCAAACTTCATCGCCCCGAACAATGGCCGCACCACACAATCATTGGGCAATAGCCCCTTGGTCAACCCTTCAACCCGCCGGATTTCGCCCTCGCCGGGTAAAAACACCAAAACCCCGCCGGTGGTTTCACCAACCGCTTTGACAACCAATTGCGCCATCGCGTTTTCAAACCGCTCGGCCTTGCCCCTAGGTTGCCCAAGCCAAACCGCCTCGACCTCATACGCCCGCCCCGCCGACGTGATCACCGGAACAACCCCTGCACCATCTCCGCCCATCAAGTCCGCCACCGGCCCCGCGTCCAACGTCGCCGACATCACCAACAACATAAGATCATCCCGCAGCGCCCCGGCAATCTCGAGACAGAGCGCAAGCCCCAGATCGCCATTCAACGACCGCTCGTGAAATTCATCGAAAATCACCGCGCCAATCCCGCTCAACTCGGCGTCCGACTGTATCATGCGGGTCAAAATCCCCTCGGTCACCACCTCGATCCGCGTCGCCTTGCCAACCCGCGATTCCCCGCGCACCCGATACCCGACCGTCTCGCCGACCGTCTCGCCCAATGTCTCGGCCATCCGCTCGGCTGCTGCGCGCGCCGCCAAACGCCGCGGCTCCAACATCAAAATCCGCCCTTCACAGATCCCCGCTGCGCGCATCGCCAACGGCACAACCGTGGTTTTGCCCGCGCCGGGTGGCGCCTGCAACACCGCACGCCCGCGCGCCCGCAATGCCTCGATCAATGGCGCAAGCGCCTCGCCTATGGGAAGATCCGTTTTCATACCGACTTTATCGTTGAACCACCCGCATAGGTCCACGCATGATCTGGACAAACCCCGCCACCACAAGGCATGTTGCAAAGAAACCCAACCACACGGTCCCCAAATGACGAACGACATCAGCCCCGCACAAATCCAATCCGGAAACCGCCGCGCCCTTGCCCGTGCCATCACCCTGATCGAAAGCAACCGCGCCGATCACCGAGAACAAGCCACCGCCCTGCTTGATGCCCTGCGCTCGCCCTCTGGAAAACCGGCCAAACAGGCGCTGCGTATCGGTCTTTCCGGCACGCCCGGCGTCGGCAAATCCACCTTCATCGAAACCTTCGGGCTGATGCTCACCAATATGGGCAAACGCGTCGCCGTCCTCGCGGTTGATCCCTCCTCAACCCGCTCCGGCGGCTCCATCCTTGGTGACAAAACCCGCATGGATCACCTAAGCCGCGACCCGAACGCCTTCATCCGCCCCTCGCCAAGCCAGACCCACCTTGGCGGCGTCGCGCGGCGCACCCGCGAAGTGGTGGCCCTGTGCGAAGCCGCCGGATATGACATCGTCCTGATTGAAACCGTCGGCGTTGGCCAATCCGAAACCGTGGTCGCCCAAATGTCCGACCTGTTCATCCTGCTGCTTGCCCCTGCTGGCGGCGACGAACTGCAAGGCGTCAAACGCGGCATTATGGAAATGGCCGACCTGATCCTTGTGAACAAGGCCGACGGCGATCTGAAATCCGCCGCCATGCGCACCTGCGCCGATTACGCCGGCGCCCTGCGCCTGCTGCGCAAACGCCCCCAGGACCCGGACGGCTACCCCAAGGCGATGACCGTTTCCGCCTTGCAAAACGATGGCCTCGCCACCGCTTGGACCGAAATGGAAACCCTCAAAAACTGGCGCGCAGATCACGGCTTCTGGGCCACCAACCGCGCCGATCAGGCCCAATACTGGTTCGAACAAGAGGTCCGCAACGCCCTCCTCGCCCAACTCGAAACCGACACCGCCCGCGCCGCAATGAAATCCCTCGGCGCCTCTGTTGCACGTGGCGACCTCCCACCAAATACCGCCGCGCAACGCCTGCTTACCCAATTAAAAACCACCTAACCCGAATTATTCATGAAGCGGCGTAAATCGTTTGGCGGGCGTAGATCAAGCTGTTGAAATGTCGTATGATTTTGGTGTTGAACAAGATCATTCACCTCCAGCAGAAAATCCAGCCCGCCATGAACGACGATACAC
>JAUZRV010000027.1 GCA_030950105.1 Rhodobacterales bacterium
CCGAAAAGCTCTGGGAAAAAGAGGATGGGCAGCGTGCGGCGATGAAGGAGTTTGAGGAGGGGTTGATTGCGATGACCTATCCTGATGGTGAAGGTAACAAGCCGCGCAAGATCGTGATTGTGATTGACGAGCTGGATCGGTGTCGGCCGGATTATGCGTTGTCGTTGCTCGAGGTGATCAAGCATTTCTTTGCGGTGCCGCATGTGCATTTTGTGTTGGGGGTGAATTTGGCGGAGTTGCAAAATTCGGTCAGGGCGCGCTATGGGGCGGGGATTGATGCGGCGAAGTATTTGCAGAAGTTTGTTCAGGTAACACTGAAAATGAATGCGGGTGAATCTCAAACAGGCATAGTAAATGCGGGTGCAAGGTATTTTGATTATCTTCGCCGCCAACCGGAATATAAGGGCGTTTTGACAGGTGAGATTCTTCGGTATCTGGAAAGAATGGCATTTTCCAACCAAATCAGTTTAAGGGAAGCTGAGCGACTGATCTCGCTAACAATTCTTTGTCCGTATAAGGGAATGCACGACAATGATCTGGAACGTTTTGCTCTTGCTGGACTTTTGATCCTTTCTGTTTCCCGACCTGACTGGATTGCCAGAATACGGCAAGAAGGCCTTTCTGCAGAGGCGCCATTGAATTATTTCGGGTTTGATGTGCGGAGTAAGAGCCACTCGGATCATTGGGAGAGAACTGCCTACTGGATCTGGACGCTGGCGCTGGATCGTAGTGCGGAAATTCCAAGGGAGGACAGGCAGGCAATCCCAAAGGGTCTGAATATCGAACGAAGTATGCGCGTTAAAATTCTTAATGGTTTTTGTGAACGCAATTTGGATATGTTTACATTGGTTGGATTGGGCTGAGAATGCTCTGAACTAGTTGAATATTTTGCTAAAATGCCAGGCCCCGACCGGGTGGGGGCAATGTGATTTATTTCTGGCTGCACCCGTAAGTGCGACAACCGCGACATTTCCAAGAGGATGCAACGTAGCATTAGCCCCCGCCTTGGGGCGGTCGGGGGCTGGCATTTTAGCAAAATGCCTTAAGGCGTGTGAATTTGATGGTTGGAGACATGCCGGAGGTGCCTCTTTTGATTGCCCCTGCGCGCGCCCTCAGCTATCACCACCGACAACTATCCATTCCCCCGCATCAGGAGTTTCCCGATTATGGCCGATAATAAATATGTGTATTTCATGCAGGATGTTTCAAAGACCTATCCGGGGGGTAAGAAACTGTTTGAAAATATCCACCTGTCGTTTTTGCCCGGGGTGAAGATCGGGGTGGTTGGCACCAACGGGTCGGGTAAATCGACGTTGATGAAAATCATGGCGGGGATCGACAAGGATTTTGTCGGCGAGGCATGGGCGGCCAAGGGGGCGCATGTGGGGTATTTGCCGCAAGAGCCGACGTTGGACGAAACATTGGATGTGCGCGGCAATGTGATGTTGGGTGTGAAGGCCAAGAAGGCCATTCTGGATCGGTATAACGAGCTGGCGATGAATTATTCCGAGGAGACGGCGGATGAGATGGCACAGCTTCAGGATAAAATCGACGCCGAGAACCTGTGGGATCTGGATAGCCAGATTGATGTGAGCATGGAGGCGCTGCGCTGCCCGCCGGATGATGCGCAGGTGAGCACACTTTCGGGCGGGGAAAAACGTCGGGTGGCGCTTTGTGCGTTGTTGTTGGAACAGCCGGATATGTTGCTGCTTGATGAGCCGACCAACCACCTTGATGCCGAAACGATTGCGTGGTTGCAGCAGCATTTGATGGATTACGCGGGCACGATTTTGATTGTGACCCACGACCGGTATTTCCTTGATGATATTACCAGCTGGATTCTGGAACTGGATCGGGGCGCGGGTATTCCTTATGAGGGCAATTATTCGGCATGGCTCGAGCAGAAGGCCAAACGTCTGTCGCAAGAATCGCGCGAGGATAAATCCAAGCAAAAGACGCTTGAACGCGAATTGCAGTGGATGCGTCAGGGGGCCAAGGCCCGTCAGGCGAAATCAAAGGCGCGGATTAGTGCGTATAACGAGCTTGCCAATAAATCGGAGCGCGAGAAATTGGCCACCGCGCAGATTGTTATTCCGAATGGGCCGCGGCTGGGCAACAAGGTGATCGAGGTCGAAGGCCTGTCCAAACATATGGGCGACAAGCAGTTGATCGAGAACCTGACGTTTTCCCTGCCTGCGGGCGGGATTGTCGGCGTGATCGGCCCGAACGGCGCGGGTAAAACCACATTGTTCCGGATGATGACAGGACAGGAACAACCCGACGAGGGCACAGTGACCTATGGGGACACGGTGCAATTGTCGTTTGTGGGCCAAGAACGTGATGATTTGAACCCCAAGCACAATGTGTTTGAAGCGATTGCCGACGGGCAGGATATTATCAAGCTGGGCGATGCCGAAGTGAACGGGCGGGCCTATTGTAGCGCGTTTAATTTCAAGGGCGGTGACCAGCAGAAGAAAGTCGGGCAATTGTCGGGGGGGGAACGCAACCGCGTGCATATGGCGCGATTGCTGCGCTCGGGCGGCAATGTTCTGCTGCTCGATGAGCCGACCAATGATTTGGATGTAGAAACATTGCGCGCGCTGGAAGATGCGTTGGTGGATTTTGCAGGGTGTGCGGTTGTCATCTCGCACGACCGGTTTTTCCTTGACCGGATCTGCACGCATATCCTCGCGTTTGAAGGCGATGCGCATGTGGAGTGGTTCGAGGGCAATTTCGAGGATTACGAAGAAGACAAGAAGCGGCGGTTGGGCGAAGACGCAATGGAACCCAAGCGGATCAAGCATAAGAAGTTTGTGCGGTGACTAAATAGCCGCCTCTGTTGACTGGACTGGGTTCTGGTTCTGTTGTTACCGCTGTTTTTGGTCACTCGGAACCAGAACCGGGATCAGAAAAGAGAGTTGCCGCAACAGATCATTTAAAGGCAATGATGAGAACTGACCTACGTGGATAAGCATGCCAACTAGAACAACACAGGACCTCGGGGAGAAGCGAAGCGCCTCCCCTTTGGGGAAACCTCTCATGGATTGCGATGCAATCCACTGCCGGTTCAGCGGGTCCGGCGCTGTTCGGGCGATAGAAGCCCGAACTGGTATTTAAATGACGGGCCGCGTCTGGTTTACTAGCCGGTGCTCCACGCCCTTGGTTGGCGCATACCGGCGATGCGGCAGGCTTGTTTGACGTAACCGTAGGGGAACAACACGTAGAGCAGTTTGTGGGCCTCGGATTTGGTGATGCCTTCGATTTTGGCGAGATGTTTGATCACCCATCTGGCGTCGACCATAATGCCGTGTTCTTCAAGGCTTGCGCGCATGTAGTTGATCAACTGCCAATGCAGCGATGTCAGGGTGACGCCTTCGACCTCGGCCATGTGTTCGGCAAATTCCTTGGTCCACGTATCAGGGTCGACGATGAAATTGCCCGCGTCCAGCATAACGGTGCCACTTGCAAGGTCGAGCGGGGTCAAGGTGTCTGGTAGGGTGCGCATGGGCGGTCTCCTGTGGCGTGTGTGGCACGAATGTTGGGTAGATTAGTTGCAAGCGCAACGTGACATTCTGTCGTCTGCCAGATTTAGCATGTGTTGATGCCAAATTTCTTGACCTTGATCAAGGAAGGCGCGGTATTTTGACGCTACTATGCGGGGGACATGAACAGGAGATGCGTATGACCGTCACCCCCCCGAAACCAACCAGTAAACCCGCTGTGAATCCCGCAATGAATCCCGCTGCACCCGCAGCTGCGAAGGCCGCAACGCCCAGAGCGGCGAATACCGCAGCGGCGACGCCTGCCAAACCCGCAGCAAAAGCGGCCGTTGAAAGCGGCAACTCCGCAATGG
>JAUZRV010000270.1 GCA_030950105.1 Rhodobacterales bacterium
GATGCTTGAGGGCGGAGTCTGCCCGAAATCAGGGGAGCGGGGTAAAACAGTCGCGAAAGCGGTCACAAAAAGGCTGGTGTCGTAAATTCGAGCGGCGATCGGCATTCTATACGCAGCAAAGTCCCCGTTGTTCAGACTTTCCTTAGAATGGCTTGCGCTCGACCAAAGTAAGCCGTGATCGAGCAGACACACCCAATAGCCTTCTGATCGCCATCAACGAAACTTACTCCATTTTGCAATTTATCTAAATGATTACAAAGTGGTGAGGTCTATGCCCGGAATTGTATCCTTATGTAACCGACCTTCAGGCTTGTTACCATTTGTTACCAAAGCATCCTTGACCACAGGCCCTCAAAGCTGATTTTGATTTTCCTGTACGGGGCTGTCTGTCCGCTCTTTTTCAGGCCTACATGCATGCGTTTTAAGTTGTGGAAAATCAGAACTGATCGAGAAACTGAAACATGAACAATAAATTTCTATACGGTTTTGGTGCCTTTGTCGTCGCCGCAATTGCGTTTGTATTCTTGCAGTCCGAATCGCAGAAATCCGCGCAAAACCATTCGATGGCCCAACCGGATACATCTTCGGTCGCGCAAGGCGATCCGATTGCAACAGTCGCGCTTCCTGCCGGGTTATCCCCAAATGCCCAAATCGGAAAACGAGCGTTTGAGACCAAATGCGCGGCCTGCCATGGCGAGAATGCGGCGGGCCAAAATGGCGTCGCACCGCCTCTGGTTCATGTTATTTATAGACCGAACCACCATTCGGACATGGCATTTGTTCGGGCTGCACAAAATGGTGTAAAGTCACATCATTGGAGCTTTGGCAATATGCCGCCAATTGAAGGCCTTACCGATGCGGAAGTGAAATACATCGCGCGATATGTTCGTGAGTTACAGTTGGAAAACGGTATCAAGTGATGGTGGCTAGGTGGATGCTAAAATGTGGAGTATCTTTTCAGGCGGCGTTCGTGTTCGTTCTGCTTGCCTTTGCTGTGCTTCCCGAAGGCGCCAAGGCGCATGGAAGCGTGGAAACAACCGCTCTACTGTCGGAAATCAGGGTCGCTATAGACACGAACTATAGAGAGGTAACCTCGGCAAGCCGCCATTGCCATTCGATTTCCGGTCAAGATTGTTCAACCCAGATCGCCTTCATTGACCCGTCAAACCCCTTGGTCCCGGATGCCGAATTTGACCGGACCGTTCTTCTTCATGACGCGCTGAGCACTGGCAGGGCGTTGTTATTTGACCCTCCCCCTCCACGAGTCCGTTCCTGAAATGAAATTATCTTTAATTCAGGAAATATAGGGACTTAGTTGTGAAATCTAGAAAAATTGTAATAGCCGCAGTCGTGGTAAGTATGTTCGCTGCCGCAGCTTTTGCGCATGGTGGCGCAAAAGGCATCGTCAAAGAGCGTATGGATGGAATGTCGGCTTTGGGTAAAACCGTAAAAGCTCTGGCTCCGATGATGCGCGGAGAAGGGCGCTATGATGCAGAAACCGTGCGTCAGGGCGCCGAAGTCATCCGTTCACACGCCGGATCATCATTGACCAAACTGTTTCCAATCGGCAGTGGCGGCATGCCATCCGAGGCCAAAGATACGGTTTGGCAAGACTGGGAAGGATTTACCGCGCTATCAGAGCGTTTGCACCTTTACGCCGAAGGTTTGGCTTTGTCCGCCGACAATGGCCTGATGATGGCGCCGGAAGCGACCGCAAATACCGGAACCATGATGGGTGGAAACAGCGCGATGATGGGCGGCTCTGCTCCAATGATGTCCGATGCTTTGGGCCTTGAGGAACTTGCCGAAATGCCCGTAGACGGCGTCTTTGCTATGGTCAGCCAAACCTGCTCGGCCTGCCACACAAAATTCCGGGCCGAGGCCAAATAAATGCGGATACTGTTTACAGGTATTTTATCCGCAGCCGTTGTTGGCAGTGCGGTCATCGCGGCAACGGTGGTTTGGCCAATTGGCCAGGTTCCGAAAGAAATTACGCTGACTGGTGATGTCCAGCGTGGGGCCTATTTGGCGCGGGCCGGTGGGTGCATTGCCTGCCACACCAATTTTGACAGTGGAGGAGCGCCTCTTGCTGGCGGCGCCCCTTTAAAAACAGATTTCGGAACATTCTACCCGCCCAATCTGACAACGGACCCAACTCATGGCATCGGCGACTGGAGCATTGAAAACTTTGCCCAGGCCATCCGCCAAGGCATATCGCCCGAAGGCGACCCCTATTACCCAACTTTCACCTATCCGTTTTATTCAAATTTCACCGATCAGGATATCGCAGACCTGTGGGCCGCCTTTCAAACCGTGCCGGCGGTCGCGAAACCCGCCCCGGATCATGATACGTCTTTTCCGTTCAATCAACGGTGGGGGCTAAAGTTCTGGCGCGCCGCGTTTCTTAAGGAGCCCCGTACCGATCCAATAGCCGAGAATGGCGAGGCCTGGAACCGCGGCCGGTTGCTTGTTGAGGGGGCCGCGCATTGTGCCGCGTGCCACACCGGCCGGAATTTTGCCGGAGCGCGCAACACTGACACTGAGCACTTCCAAGGTAACGACAGGTTGCCGGGCGGTGGGAAATCTCCGGCGATTGATGCGGAAACACTTAAAATGCGCGGGTGGGACATTGGCAATCTGACCTATGCCTTGCGAACGGGGATTACCCCGTCCGGCGATGCCTTTGGCGGAACAATGGGTGAAGTCGTGCTGCAAGGAACAAAATTTCTTAGTGAAGGCGACCGGAAAGCCATGGCGATCTATCTGCTAGATGATCACCAAGGTGGTTGAAAACCTGGCTGGGCATGTCTTTTGCCCAGCCTAATCAGGAAAGAACATTCAAATGCTCTCAAGACGACAATTTATGGGAACGGCCGCTGCCAGCGCACTGTTTGGGTTGCCAAAAAATCTGGCTGCCGGGAATGGCGCCTATTCCCCCATTGATGCGCAGGTGCGAAATATCCAACTGGCCCCGCCAAACTATGCGCAAACTGAAATCTGGGGCTATGACGGGAAAATGCCCGGAACAGAAATTCGTTTGTCTCAGGGGCAACGCGTGCAACGCACGTTGCAAAACAACCTGCCGCAGGCAACCTCTATCCACTGGCATGGTATCCGCAGCGACAATGCGATGGATGGCGTGGCTGGCTTGACCCAAGACGCTGTCCCCACAGGGGGTAATTTCGACTATGATTTTGCGGTGCCGGATGCTGGAACCTATTGGTATCATGCACATAATCGCTCTGCCGAACAGGTGGCGCGCGGCCTTTATGGCGCTTTGATCGTCGAAGAAAACGATGCCCCCGATGTGGATCGTGACGAGGTTTTGGTGCTGGACGATTGGCTGCTCAATCCCGAAACCGCACAGATTGATCCCGATTTCACCTCCCGCCATACCCGCAGCCATGCCGGACGCCGCGGGAATTTTGTGGCCACCAACGGGCGCTATCAACTTTCATTGCCGGTGGTTCAAAGCGAAAGATTGCGCTTAAGGCTTATCAATGCTGCCAACGCCCGGATATTCGTTTTACAACTCGCGGGCCTTGAGGGATGGATCGTTGCCCTGGACGGGATGCCATTGCCTGCACCACACCCTGTATCGGAAGATTTGGTTTTGGCTCCCGGTCAGCGCATTGATCTGTTTGTTGATGTCATAGCCGAGGTCGGAGAAACCGCCCATCTGGTGCGCGTTGATGACAACGAAGGGCTTTCACAGGTGGCCTTTCCCGTGGCGGCACGGGGCACACAGGTACGGCGAGGACCCCCGATGCCCTTGCCGCCCAACCCCGACCAAAACGTGACCAATCTGGAGGGAGCAATGCGAGCGCGCCTGAACATGGGCGGCGGCGCGATGGGGTCACTGGATGCCGCAATTTTCCAAGGGGATCGCAAATCATTTCAAGAGTTGGTGGAAGCCAATCAATTCTGGGCGTTCAACGGAATTATAGGAATGACCGAAACACCGCTGCTTGAAGCGGATTTGGGCCAAACCGTTCGATTGGAAATCCTCAACGATACGGTGTTCCCCCACGCCATGCATCTGCACGGCATGCATTTTCGAGAAGTGCAAAAAGACGGGACACTTGGGCCTTTGCGCGACACTCTGCTCACGTATGGCGGCGAGACCCGCGAAATTGCCTTTATGGCAAACAATCCTGGTGACTGGCTTTTCCATTGCCACATGTTGTCTCATGCCGACTCTGGCATGATGACCTGGCTAAAGGTGAACGCGTGAAACACTTCCCCCTTTTTGCTTTCATAGGAGTCGGGATAATCGCCTTTGCTGGCTGGGCTCTGTTCTCTCCAACTCCTGAAACGGTTGTTGCAAATTCACGCAGTGACGATGCAATTGCCGGTCAGGTGCTTTATCAGGAAAACTGCGCATCTTGCCACGGCAGTAATCTGGAAGGCGAAGCGAACTGGCGGTCTCCAAAAGAGGACGGACGCCTTCCTGCCCCGCCACACGATGAAACTGGCCACACTTGGCATCACGGGGAAGAACTGCTTTTCAATTACACCAAACTCGGTGGCAAGGCGGCACTTGCACAGCAGGGCATAGATATTAACAGCGGAATGCCGGGTTTTTCCGACCAACTGCACGACCAGCAAATATGGGACATTCTCGCCTATATCAAATCCACATAGCCCGAACGACAGCAAAATCTTCAGGCAAAACAAAGCGAGGCAGATCGCCTCCGGAAAGCGGAAAATCAATGAATACAACAAGCAAGATTATTCTGGCTGCGACGCTATTGGCCCTGCCTTACACAGTCACCGCACAAGAGTTGAGCGAGGCGCGAATTAAAGAATTGGTATACGAGGCAATCCTTGAAAACCCCGATATCATCATGGATGCCGTCGCCATTATCCAGCAACGAGAAGAAGTGGAACAGGCCGCATCAATCCAATCGGTTTTGACAGATCAGCGCGTTTTGCTTGAGAGCGATCCAAATGCGCCGGTTCTCGGAAACCCGGACGGGGATGTAACCGTCATTGAATTTTTCGATTACAATTGCCCCTTTTGCAAAAGAGTCATGCCCGAAGTGCAAGCGCTACTTGAGGCCGACCCCGATGTCCGGTTGGTTTATCGCGAATGGCCGATCCTCGGAGAGGGGTCCGTATATGCGACACGCGCGGCGCTTGCGTCTCGTGAACAGGGAAAATACGAAGAATTTCACTGGGCGCTCATGGGGGCAAAGGGACGACTTGAGGAGGCATCTGTGTTGAAAATTGCAAAAGATGTTGGCCTGGATATAGGGCAATTGATTGCGGATATGCAGTCAGACGAGGTTAACGAGCATATCGAAACATCAATGCGGCTGGCACAGTTTCTCGGCTTCAACGGCACGCCGTCATTTGTGATTGGGGATATGTTGTTACCAGGGTTTATCGAACAAGATGAATTGCAACAATCAGTCGACAAAGATAGAGAAAATTAGTGCCCGGCAGATAGACAGATTTGCGCCCCGCATTTTCTGAGCTGTTTCGCGTCTACCGCTCTTTTCTATGGGTTTGAGAAGATAGAGAAGTTCCGCCGGTGTAATCTCGTTTATTGGCCGGTTTTGAAGCGGTGACGCCAGATCTAATAGGAACCAGCGCTCCTTTTTTATAGTTGCGGCTGCCAGGCCGCGTTCTTCCATGTTTGCGATATATTCTTCCGCTACCAATCTGATGGTAGTGCGCGCCGGGCAGTCAGCCCTGCTGAATTTCAACTGAGACACTACCAGCATATATGTGCAGCTATGAGAAGGGATTTTGGTGCCCAGGAGAGGGGTCCAGTAACCCCTGAATGATGGGGGCCGAACTCAAGGTGATTCGCCGCGCGCAAGGTATCTCGCAAACCTGCATGGCCGCGCTAATCGGGTGCAGCCGCCATGCGGTTTCATATTGGGAATGTAAGGGAGGCGAAATCAACACCCGTTGGGGTGTGCCTGCTCAGATGCTTGAAGCCCTTGGCGTGGCCGCCGTGCCGATTAAA
>JAUZRV010000271.1 GCA_030950105.1 Rhodobacterales bacterium
CGATAGGCGCGCGCCACAATCGCCGCGTAATATTCGGATTTCCCGCGCCCCTCGACCTTGAGACTATCAACCCCGATGCGCAGGTAATCATCCAGTTTCGGCATGATACACAGATCGCGCGAATTCAGGATATAGGACCCGCGCCCGTCTTCTTCGATTGGCATCAATTCACCGGGGCGGCACCCTTCTTCGAGCAGGAATTCGAACATATCGGCGTTGCTTTCGTCAATGGCCAGCTCTTGAATGGTGCCATCCTTGAGACGCATCCGCACCTTGTAATTCCACCGGCAGGAATTTGCGCAATTGCCCTGATTTGCACCGCGTTCGGCCATGAAATTGGACAGCAAACAGCGCCCCGAATAGGTCATGCACATGGCGCCATGCACGAAGGCCTCAAGCTTGATATCGGGGCATTTTTCGCGAATCTCGGTCAGTTCCGCATAAGAAACCTCACGCGCCAAAACCACCAAATCCGCGCCGTGTTCTTCCCAGAACTTCACCGACAGCCAGCTTGATACATTGGCCTGTGTCGAAATATGCAGCGGCAATTCGGGTGCGCGTTCATGCACAAACTGGAACACACCGGGGTCGGCGATGATCAATCCATCCGGTTTCACGCGCCGCACCGTGTCGATATATTCTTCGAGTTTTGGCACATCTTTGTTATGCGAAAACAGGTTCAACGTGAGATAGGCCCGTTTGCCGTGGGCGTGGCAATATGCGACGCCCTCGATCACATCTTCCAATGAAAACTGGCTCTTGGTGCGCAACGACAGGTCCGGCGTGCCAAGGTAAACCGCATCCGCACCATAGAGAATGGCCATCTTGAGCTTGCGCAGATTGCCCGCAGGCATCAACAATTCGGATCGGTGTTGGGTGGTGGCAGTTGTCATGATGTATCTCGCATGCATCAAAAAAAAGGGGTAAAACGCCACTATAAAGAAAACAGGGCGTCTTGGCCAGCCTGTCATATGATCACCTGTTGACCCAACGTCATTTTGGGCGGGGCAGGATTTGATGATACCACGGGAAAAAACACGGAAAAACACGAAAAAAAGGCACGGGGATAAAATAATGCTCAAGAAAATCCTGAAAATTGTTGGTGTGGCTTTGCTGGTGCTGATTGCGGTCCAGGTGGTGAACACGGTGCGCTATACACCAAATACGCCGGAGGTGGCGCAAATTGACCTGCCAGAGGTCGATGCCGCGCGCGTTGCGGCCCGCCTTGGCGAAGCGATCCGGTTCCAAACCATTTCCACCTCGGAAGATATGGGCACGCGCGGCCCTGCGTTTCAGGGGTTCGTGGATTGGCTGGTGGCGACTTATCCGTTGGCCAATGGCGCGATGACACGCGAAATGATCAACGGGTTGACCCCGCTTTATCGCTGGGACGGGTCTGATCCCGCCCTCAAACCGATCCTTCTTACCGCGCATTATGATGTGGTGCCGGTGGCCGCCGAAGGCGTGTCCGAGTGGCAACAACCCCCGTTTTCCGGCCTTGTCGCGGATGGTTTCATCTGGGGACGCGGCGCATTGGACGACAAAAGTGCCATTGTTGCCATTATGGAAGCCATTGAGATGCTTGTTGAAAGTGGCCACAAACCCAAACGCACCATCTATCTGAGCTTTGGCCATGACGAAGAAATCGGCGGCGCAAACGGTGCGGGCATGGTGGCCTCATACCTCAAGGAACAGGGCATCCAAATGGCGTGGTCGCTTGACGAGGGATCCATGGTGTTGCTCGATGTGATCCCCGGTCTTGGTGCCGCAGTGGCGAGCATCAACACCTCGGAAAAAGGCTATCTCACGCTGGATATCACCGCCCATAGCGAAGGCGGTCATTCGTCCCTGCCACCGCGCGACACCGCCGTGAGCACCTTGGCACAAGCGATTACCGACTTGCAATCTGCCCCCGTGCCCGGTGGATTGACCGGCGCATCCAAGGATTTTTTTGACGGTTTAGGCCCGCATTTCTCGCTGGTAAAACGGGTGTTGTTTGCCAATCAATGGCTCTACCGCCCGATTTTGGAAGGCGCGCTTTCGGGGTCTGCGGCCACGGACGCAATGTTACGCAGCACCAAAGCGCCGACCATGCTGGTCGGGTCGGCCAAGGATAATGTGCTGCCCCAAACCGCGACCGCCACGGTGAATTTCCGCATCCACCCGCGCGACAGCATTGCGTCGCTTATCGCGCATACCAACGAGATGATTGATAATCCCGATATCGACGTGACCATTCGCGGCGGTTTCGGGCGCGAACCAAGCGCGGTTTCAGATCGTGATTCGCAAGGGTTCCACGATCTCGAAACCACCTTCCGGCAGGTGTTCGGCGATATCATCGTGGTGGCCGGATTGACGGTGGCCGCCACGGATTCGCGCCACTATGCGCAGGTGTCCGACGACAGTTACCGCATCAATCCGTTTGTGTTTACCGGCGCCGATATCAAACGCCTGCATGGGCGTAATGAACGTATATCGGTCGACGGCATGGCCAAAGCGGTGCAATTTTACACGGCCTTGATCCAGAACGCGGCGCAATAGGGTTTATTGCACGACATCTGCCAATCGGGTTTCGATTTCTGAAGACCGCTCTAACGTGCGATGCACCGGGCATTTGTCGGCAATTTCCAACAGGCGTTGCCGTTGCACATCGTCCAGATCCCCCTTGAGGTGGATCACACGGGTAAAACCGTTGATTTTCTGGTCTTTGCCGGTTTCGGCGTCTTGCGCGTGCACCTTGTCGTGGTGAATGTCGACCCACACATGTTTAAGCGGCCATTTTTTGCGCCGCGCATACATGCGGATGGTCATGCTTGTGCATGCGCCAAGCCCCGCCGAGAGCAATCCATAGGGCGAAAGCCCCTTGTTGGTGCCGCCATAGGCGAGCGGTTCATCGGCCAGAATATGATGATTTGGTCCCGAATTCACGTCCTGTAGAAACCCGTTTGGATCGGCCTCTGACACCCGCACAATACCTTCGGGCGCACCGGGTGGCGGGGCGGGGGCGCGCAAATGTAGATAATGACGCGACCACGCCGCAATCACGCCCGCCGCATATTCGGCATCTTCGGGATCGGTGATAAGATGATCGGCATTGTCCAATGTGACAAAACTTTTGGGATGTTTGGCGGTGGTGAAAATCTGTGCGGCACTCTCGATGCTGACGGTGGCATCGCGCGGCGCGTGCATCACCAAAAGCGCACGCCGCAAACCCGCAATCGCCGGCCCAAGGTTCTCGGCGGCGACATCTTCCACAAATTCGCGTTTGATTTTGAAGGGCCGCCCGCCAAGCGACACTTCGGCCTCGCCCAATTCGCAAATCGTTTCCAGTGCGTCGCCAAAATTATGGGTCACATGGCCGGGATCAAACGGCGCGCCCAAGGTGACAACCGCCTTGCTCGACGGGATATCCGCCGCCGCCCGCAACACCGCCGCCCCGCCAAGGGAATGACCGATCAACAGGGCAGGGGCCATATCGCGCGTCGCAAGATATTGTGACGCGGCAACCAGATCGCCCACATTTGACGAAAACGTGGTATTGGCAAATTCCCCGTCCGAATGGCCAAGGCCGGTGAAATCAAACCGTAAAACCGCAATTCCCATCGCCGCCAACCGTCCGGCAATTCGCCGCGCCGCCGGAATATCCTTGGAACAGGTGAAGCAATGGGCAAATAATGCGGTGGCAAGATGCGGCCCATCGGGCATATCCAGACGGGCGGCCAATTGCCCGCCATCATGGCCGGTGAAAGTGATGCGTTCTGTGGCCATCTTTGCGGCCCTCCTGATGTTCTTTGACTTGATACAACAGTGGCGATTTGGCGGCCCGGTCACAACCCCTGTGACACTTTGCTCACATCAAGGTGAGCAGGGTGTGAGGGCGCTATTCCCCCATCAAAACCGGATCAAACGGGTATTTTGTCAGGTTTTCAAACCCGTCTTCGGTGATCAATACCTGATCCTCGAGTTTGATTGAAAATGCGCCGCCAACTTCGCCCACCAATGCCTCGACACACAGAACCATCCCCGGTTCAAGCGTATATTCAAACGCGCCGGCCACCTGTTGATCGGGATAGGCCACCAGCGGCCATTCATCACATAGCCCCACACCATGCATCAAACACCCGTATTTCAACGCCTGAAATTTATCATCCAAACGGTGTGATTTTTCGATCAATTCGGGGATGGTTAGCCCCGGTTTTAACAACCCCATATTGGTGGTGATATGATCGTGGGCATGGCGCATCGCATAGATCATGGCATTACTCGGCTTTTGGTCGCCAATCCACCAACTGCGCGAAATATCGACACATATCCCGTAGGCGCCAATCAAATCGGTATCAAACGATACGATTTCATTGTTTTGCACGATGCGCGGCCCACATTCCTGAAACCACGGGTTGGTGCGCTGCCCACTGGTGAGAAGGCGGGTTTCGATCCATTCGCCCCCGCGCCGGATGTTTTCGGCGTGTAAAACCGCCCAGATGTCATCCTCTGACATATCGCCCTTTGGCACGCCCGCACGCGCCGCACCCTCCATCGCGGAGACCGCAGTTTCACAGGCATGGCTGGCGCATCTCATAGCGAGGATTTCATCCACCCCCTTGATAGAGCGCGATTTTTCGGTGACTTCTTCCCCATCCATGATCTCGAAATCCTGCGCCTCAAGCGCGCGTAGCCCTGCGACCATGATCTTGTCCACGGCCAACCGCCGATTGTCGCCACAATGCGCCGCAATCAATTTCCGCACCTCGTTGGAAAACACATCCGCCGCCAGATCCACCTTGTCACCGCGATCAAAATAAAACAGATCGGCGCCTGATCGTTGTTCGCGTACCAGCGGATTAAAGTCGGTTAGAAACGGCGAATTTTTGTAATCCCAGATCACCATATACCCGTCCGCACAGAGCAAAACCGCCCGAAACGGGTTGTGCGTATTCCACAGCTGCATATTGGTGCTGTCGGTCGCATAGCGGATATTGAGCGGGTCAAACATCAACAACCCGCCACAGGGTGATTCAGAGAAAGTGGGATTATCGTTCTGCCGCGATGATCTCGACTGCCTTTGCGCGGTTATCCTGTACGAGTTCAATCGCCCTGGTTGGTGATTTTGCGATGCGTTTGAGCAGGGTGATAGCGGCGCTGGTG
>JAUZRV010000272.1 GCA_030950105.1 Rhodobacterales bacterium
GGCATCAGCCGCCCGAACACCCCCAGATATCAACCTTCAACGCACACTCTAAACTCAGTTCAAAACGCCGCCGTCAACCCGGCCGATCCAGTGCGCCGGAAGGAAATACCCGGAGTCTGATGAATAATTCGGGTTAGGCCGCCAGCGCCTCTTTGCAACGCGCGACCATGAAGTCAACAAATAATTGCACCTTGGGGTCGCGCAATTTGCGGCTTGGCGAGAGGCACACCAATTGGGTTTGGGTGGGTGGCGCATCCACGGCCACCGGCACCAAGGCGCCGGACGCAAGATAGTCGGCCACCTCGAATACCGGTTTGTGGATAATCCCAAATCCATCCAGCGCCCAATTGGTCAGAACATCGCCATCATCGCTTTCGAACGGGCCGGTGATGTCAAATCGTTCTGGCCCTTGATCGCCGTTCAAAGTCCATTGAAATTCGCGCGCACCGGGGAACCGCAGGTTCAGGCAATCATGTTTGTCCGAAATCAAATCCTGCCCGCACATGGGCATCCCGCGCCGCGCAATATAGGCGAGCGCAGCACAAAGCACCCGCGGGCAGTCGGCGATGACCCGTATTTTCAAATCGCTATCGGCCAATGGTCCCATATGAAACGCAAGGTCCAACCCTTCGGCGGTGACGTCAATGATCCGGTCCGACAGGCGCAGGCGCAGGTCGATTTCGGGGTAAAGCGCCTTGAAATCGGGAATGGCCGGTGCAATCAACCGCCGCCCAACGCCTAGCGGCGCAGCGATAAACAACGTGCCGCGGGGGGATTGGCTCGCGTGCATCACGGCGGCCTCGGCCTCGGAAATTGCGTCAAGGATCCGCCCAGCCCCTTCGTAAAACAACGTGCCATGTTCGGTCGGGTGCAGCGCGCGCGTGGTCCGGTTGAACAGGCGCGTCCCGAGATGTTTTTCAAGGTCGGCAATACGCGACGATGCCACCGCAGGCGATGTGCGTTGATCGCGGGCCGCCGCGCTCATGTTGCCAAGTTCATAAACCCGCACAAACATCCGCACATTGTTGACATAGGCCATTGTCAAACCTTTCTTGAAACTGTTCGCTGTATTTGCAGGATTATCAAATAAGTGCGGGTTAGGATAGCCTGACCGGAAAGTTAAAACAGGGAGAGTGCGATGTATGACTGGATTGCAATGGGCGCCTGGCTCGAGTTTGCGGTGCGTTGGGTGCATGTGATAACGGCAATTGCGTGGATCGGGTCATCGTTCTATTTTATCGCGCTTGATCTTGGGTTGCATCGGGATCGCAATTTGAAATCCGGCGCGGATGGCGAAGAATGGCAGGTCCACGGTGGCGGGTTTTACCATGTGCAGAAATACCTCGTGGCACCCGCGTCGATGCCCGATGATCTGGTCTGGTTCAAATGGGAGAGCTATTCCACATGGTTGTCGGGTTTTGCCATGCTCATTCTGGTGTATTATCTTGGGGCGGAATTCTACCTGATTGATCCGGCGGTTTACGACATGTCGGCCGGTATGGGCATCGCCATTTCGATTGCTTCGCTGGCGTTTGGCTGGATCGCCTATGACATGATCTGCAAATCTAAATTTGGCGATAACAATACGCGTTTGATGGTGCTGCTCTATATTATCCTCGTTGGCATGGCGTATTTTTATACCTCGGTGTTCTCTGGTCGCGCTGCCATGTTGCACCTCGGGGCGTTTACCGCGACCATTATGACCGCCAATGTGTTCGTAATTATCATGCCCAATCAACGGATTGTGGTGGCCGATCTACAGGCCGGTCGGGTGCCGCACGCGAAATACGGCAAGATTGCCAAGCAGCGTTCAACCCATAACAATTACCTGACTTTGCCGGTGATTTTCCTGATGCTGTCGAACCATTATCCGCTGGCGTTTGCCAGCGAATATAACTGGTTGATTGCCAGCCTCGTGTTCCTCATGGGCGTGACCATCCGGCATTATTTCAACACTTTGCATATGCGCAAAGGCAATCCGATCTGGACATGGTTCGCCACCACATTCCTGTTTATCCTGATTATGTGGTTGTCCACTGCGCCGATGTTCCAGGCAGAAGAACCGGAAGAGGCATCCGGTGCCGCGCTGCGGTTTGTCGAGGCCGAAGGGTTTGAGGATGTGCATGATATCGTGCTTGGCCGCTGTTCCATGTGCCACGCGGCGGAGCCGTCTTGGGATGGTCTTCTTTGGCCCCCCAAAGGTGTGCGTTTGGAAACCGAATCCCAGATCGCCCGTCAGGCCCGCGAGATATACCTACAGGCTGGATTAGGCCACGCGATGCCACCTGCCAATCTGTCCTTTATCGAGCCAGAGGAGCGGGCGAAAATCGTGGCGTGGTATACGGCGGCGATCGAGGGGTGACTGATTTTGGAGTGTCTCGGTTTTGGGTCATTTCCAATATGGTCGAATCGCGTCAAGACATGCTAAGTATAGCGGTATGTCGCAAGCACACCCCAACATAAGCCAATCCCCGCCCGTAATTCGTCAACTTGATGAAGGCGCGATCAATCGTATTGCTGCGGGTGAGGTGGTTGAACGCCCTGCTTCTGCGGTCAAGGAACTTGTTGAAAATGCGATTGATGCGGGGGCGAACCGTATTGACATCGTGATTGCCGATGGTGGGAAAACCCTGATCCGCGTCACCGATGATGGCTGTGGAATTGCGGCGGATGCCCTGCCGCTTGCCCTGTCGCGGCATGCCACGTCAAAAATCGACGGTTCTGATTTGTTGGATATTCACACCTTCGGGTTTCGCGGCGAGGCGCTGCCGTCGCTTGGGGCGGTTGGTCGGTTGACCATCACCTCGCGCGTGGCAAATGCGGACGCCGCCCAAATCACCCTGAATGGCGGCACGATGAGTGCTGCGCGCCCTGCCGCCCTGAATGGCGGCACGGTGGTTGAATTGCGCGATCTGTTTTATGCGACACCTGCGCGCCTCAAATTCCTGCGCACGGACCGCGCCGAAAATCAGGCGATTACCGATGTGGTCAAACGTCTGGCGATGGCCGAGCCATTCGTGGGCTTTACCCTGCGTGATACATCCGGTGGCGGCGACGGGCGCATCACCTTCCGCGCCGACGCCGAAACCGGTGATCTATTTGAGGCGTTGCACGGCCGCCTCGCGCGTATACTTGGCCGTGAATTTGGTGAAAATGCGCTGCGGATTGATGCCATGCGGGACGGCCTTCATATGACCGGATATGCCGCGTTGCCGACCTATTCGCGCGGATCGGCGGTGGCGCAATACCTGTTTGTAAATGGCCGTCCGGTGCGGGATAAATTGCTCTATGGGGCGCTGCGGGCCGCCTATTTCGATTTCCTGTCGCGGGATCGTCACCCCGCAGCAGCCCTGTTCATTGATTGCGACCCGCATCTGGTGGATGTGAATGTCCACCCCGCCAAATCCGAGGTCCGGTTTCGTGATCCCGGCACCGCGCGTGGCTTGATCGTTACCGGATTGCGTCATGCCTTGGCCGAGGCGGGGCACCGCGCATCCACCACGGTGGCGGGCGATACTCTGGGTGCGTTCAGGCCAGAACAAACAGGCGCGCGGGTTTACCAAATGGACCGCCCGTCCCAAGGGGCACTTAATGCCGCCTATCACGGCCAAGCCCCGCAAACGCCGGGGTTTGCCGAAATGGGCAATACCTTTAGTGGTCGTGTGGAAATGGTCGAGGCCGACCCGACCGGGGCGGATGAGATACCGCTGCAATCGCTTCCTCTCGGCGCGGCGCGCGCGCAGGTGCATGAAAATTACATTATCGCCCAAACCGCCGATGGTATGGTGATCGTCGATCAACACGCGGCGCATGAACGGCTGGTTTATGAAAAACTCAAACACCAGATGGCCGAAAACGGGGTTGCGGCGCAGGCGCTGTTGATCCCCGATATTGTCGAACTCTCGACCGGCGATGTTGCCCGTTTGATGGAAATCTCTGATGATCTCGCGCGGCTTGGCCTGTCGATCGAACCGTTTGGGGGGGATGCGGTTGCGGTGCGCGAAACCCCGGCAATACTGGGTCAGATCAATGCCCGCGCTCTCGTTCTTGATATTCTTGACGAACTTGCCGATCAAAACGATAGCCAGAACGTGCAGGCCCGCATTGATGCCATATTAAGCCGCGTCGCCTGTCACGGGTCGATCCGGTCGGGGCGCCGTATGCAGGCCGATGAAATGAACGCCCTGCTGCGCGAGATGGAGGCCACGCCCCATTCCGGCCAATGCAACCATGGTCGCCCGACCTATGTCGAGTTGAAACTTTCCGACATCGAACGCCTGTTTGGACGCACATGATAACCCTCAACGATACGATATATTCGCTTGATGATCCGCTGGTCATGGCCGCGCTGATGGGGGGCGCGATTGTTCTGTTGATCCTCGTGCTGTTGATCATGGCAGTGCGCGCTTCTGGTCGGTCGGCACGCATGGCGGAACCGCTGGCGCAACAAATGCTTGCGCTGGGCCAACGGGTGCAATCGCTTGGTGATGGGCAGCAACAGCTTGCCGGCGGGTTGACCCATGTATCCGAGGCGCAGGCGGCAGCGCAGGCCAATATGTTGCAACTGATGGAGCAGCGCCTTGCCACCGTTGGCACCCAGATGAACGAAAATCTGCAAGGCAGCGCACGGCGCACCGCGCAGTCGTTGGGCGAATTGCAACAGCGCCTCGTCGCCATTGACAAAGCGCAGGATAATATCACCAAACTAAGCGGTGATGTTCTGTCCTTGCAGGATATCCTGTCCAACAAACAGACGCGCGGGGCTTTTGGTGAAATCCAGCTCTATGATATCGTCGGTAAGGCGCTGCCCAAAGACAGTTATACATTGCAAGGCACGCTTTCTAACGGATCGCGGCCCGATTGTTTGATCCATCTGCCCAATCCGCCCGGTCCGATTGTGGTGGATAGCAAATTCCCGCTTGAGGCCTATGAGGCGCTGCGCAATGCCGAAACGCAGGCTGACCTTAATCTTGCGGTGCGCCAGTTTAAACAATCGGTGAAGGCCCATATTACCGCGATTTCCGAAAAGTATATTATTGATGGCGAAACCGCGGATGGGGCCATGATGTTCCTGCCGTCCGAGGCGGTTTATGCCGAATTGCACGGTAATTTCCCCGAATTGGTGCGTGTCGGATTTGCGGCGCGGGTGTGGATCGTGTCACCGACGACCTGTATGGCCACCCTCAACACCATGCGCGCGATATTGAAAGATGCGCGTATGCAGGAACAGGCCGGCGCGATCCGGCGCGAACTTGGCCTGTTGTTTGGTGATGTTGAACGTCTCGGCACAAGGGTTGAAAACCTTGACCGGCATTTCGGACAGGCCGCCAAAGATATCTCCGAGATCAAGATAAGCGCCGACAAGGCGGGCCGCCGCGCGCGCCGTTTGGACAATTTTGATTTTGAAGAACTGGCGCCTGATCGCGTTGCCGAAGCCGTGCCCGATGCCGTATCGAAAGTTGTGCAGTTGCAGATGCCAGAGGCCGAAACACCCGATAAAGGTTAACACCACCGCTTGCGCAAGATCAAAGACACGGCGAGGCGGATTGGTCACGGTGAGGCAGGAACAGCGCAATACAGGAGGTCTATCATGCTCGACATCAGCACCTATAAAGTGGCTCAAATCATTCTGATGGCGCGCGAGCTTGATCGTGCCGAAGGCGAATTGCGCGCATTTATTGACCGTCTAAACCGTGAAGAACAAGTAAGCCTTGTTGCCCTGATGTGGGTCGGACGCGACAGTTTTGATGCCGAAGAATTGGCCGAAGCCAAGGCCACAGCCGCATCCGAAGCCACAACGCCGACCTCGGATTACCTCATCGGGACGCCGCATTTGTCGGATCATCTTGAAAATGGACTGGATGCGCTTGGCCTGTCTGCGGCCGATGATGAAGACAGTCTTATACGTGGCGGTTAACGTTTGGCGGGTGGATTTCACCGGTTTTAGCGCAATAATCGGTCACATAGATCACGAAGCCCGTGAAGATAGTTTAATGGTGAACTAAATTTTCACGGATGCAGGCCGAATGTTTCAAGAATCCGATCACGAAACTGGTAACGCGGTGAAAACACCCGTGTGATCCTCGTGAAATGTTACAATGCCCGTGATTTTACTATGTCATAACCAGTTGTAAAATAACTATAAAACACCCTTTCAAAAACCCAAGGCGGAATTATCACCCGCCCGTCGCGTAACCCCACGCAGCGGTGATCCGGCTTGTTTTGAAAATACAGTTGGTAAGGCGCATCTTGGTTGCAGGACGAAACTAAACAATCAAACGCAACCTGAAAGGTAAGATCATGAAACTCTTTACAACAGCAATCGCCGCCCTGATCACCGCCCTTATCATGGGCACTTCTGCCTCGGCCATGTTTACCACAACTGATGGCTATAGCCCACGCGAATTGGATCAAGGCGAGATTTCAACCCAAACATTCGGGGCCAAAACATCGCGTGATCCCGGCGTCGCGTTCCATGACCGTTCCAGCGACCGGCCCACATATGGCGGCAACCAATTTCAAGTGACCCGCTTCTCGTTTTTGGCGACACCCGCGCCGGTGGTTGACGAAGGTTCCGGTACCGACGCCCGTTAACCACCATAAAGGCGCCACTCGCGTGACTGCCGGGCGCATCCCCGTGATCCTGAACATGATGCCCGGCAAAAAGACCACCCATCCCCGAGATGGGTGGTTGTCGTCATTTTAGGTGCGAGACAATTTCCAAATGCTGCGCCAAAGTGTCGATTTCGCCAAGCCAACGCTTCACCAATTTGAGATCACGCGGCGCGGGCGTCACACCCGCCTGAATTTCGCGCGCCAATACCGCCTCGACGGCAAGAGACACCGGAATTGACACCAACCGCGCCATTGCCGTTGAACGCGCGTCGCCGATTGCATCCATGACATAGGTTTTGTGATAAACCGGCACGCCGTTTTTTTCGGCCTTGAAACCAACACACATCACAACGCGGTCGGGATCATCCTCGCCATAGGCGTTTTCATCCCAAAACGTGTCGGACATTTCCTTGAGGCGGGCATCGCCGGTTGCCCCTTCGAGGGTTTCGATTTCGGTGAATACATCCGCCCAGGCATCGGCCCAACCGTTAAGGCGCAACGTGCCACGGACAAATTTGCGCACCTTCCAAGCAGGATCAAATTGGTAATCGGCGATAAACGGGATGGAATCGCGGTTTGGATAGACTTCGAAAGTTTCCGAGGTTGCCAACGGCGCATCATAGCTGCTTATCGCGTCCCAAGGGCGGTTGATGTTGAGTTCGGTAAAATTGCTAATGGATTTTGATGGCGATTTGAGCGCCTTCAACACCCCCAAAGGGGACCAACTGAATTTATAGCGAAACGCGTTGGTGTTTTTCGGGATACCGCCGCAATAGGAGATAAACGAGATATCGTTTTCGACATCATAAACATCCGAGGCGCGATAATCGGCAACCAGATAATGCGCCATCAAATGATCAATGCCGGGATCAAGCCCGACTTCGTTCACCAAAGACACGCCTTTTTCCAAGGCCTTGGCATCAAGCGCGCGCATTTCTGGGGCGATATAGGACGAGCTGACAAAATGCGCACCGTTGTTGATGCACATTTCGGCCAGTGGCACGTGCCAATCCCCCGGCAGCATGGAAACAACCAAATCGCCGGTTTTGACCGCGTCGCGCAAAATGTCGAAATCAAAGGTTTCGATCTGTTTGGTCAGATCCCCCACGGCAGCGACGGCTTTGTCGCGGCTGCGGTTCCAGACCCGCACATCATGGCCGGCCTCGATCAAGCGTCGCAGGCCGGGGATGGCCGATAGGCCGGTGCCACACCAATGAATTGTCATGTTGTTATCCTTTTGTGTGTTCATCAAAAATCGTTTTCGCGCGCGCCCAGACGCCGGTTTCAAGCGTGTCCAGCGTTTGCAAAGAGGGCAGTAATTGGGTTGCAAAATCTATCGAGGATTCGACCGGCAGCATCGAAGGCAGGTTGTCGATTGCCATCACATCCAAAACCGGATCGGTCGCGACCCGATTTGCCGGCGCTTCCCAAGTGGTCGCCGTATCATAGACCGGCACCGGATTGTAATCACTGTCGGGATCGCACGCAACGTCGCCGATCACGGTGAGGGTGCGGGGGGATGTCAGGGCCGATTTTGGCACAAAAACCGGCGTGCCGGGGCGCGCGAAAATGCAATTGATAAACAGGTCGTGGTCCATGATTTGCGGGAACGGTCCGCCGCTCGCGGTCTCGGCCATGTCCCATTTGGTGACGTCCACGCCAAGAGCGGTGCAAAGGTCGGCGGCCCCGCTTCCGACGCGGCCAAGCGCGCCGATCACAATCGCCTTGGGGCGCGGTTTGCCGGTGGCATCCATTTCCGATTCGAGATCGGATATTAGCGCGTCTTTGCCTGCATAGGCCCCAACCGGCGCGCATATTTTCCCATGTTGTTGCGCCGCCCAGCATTTAAGAGAAACAGCAGCCCCTGCATAGCCCGCCCAGTAACCAAAGGCGGCGACGCGGCGACCATTTTCGTCCACCAGGTATTCCAGATCATACATCGTGCCACCACCGGATTTAAAGCGTTCTAACAACGCCTTGCCGGAAAATTGCCCCTTGTAGGCATGACCAAAAAGAATGTGCTTATGCGGCAGGGGCGTGCCGTCTTCCGGCAGTTCCTTGAGGCCGAAAATAATCGCATCCAAAGGCGCAGTTGGCCAGCTATTTTCCGGCGCGATTTCGGCCCCTGCATCACTATAGCCCTGCAAGGGAATGGCGCGCACGCTGCTTTTTTCGACGGTGACGCGGATGCCACGATTGATGAGATCGGCCACGCCTTGCGGGGTGATGCCGACGCGTTCTTCGTTCTGGCGCTGTTCGGCGCGAATCCATAAATGGGTCATTTTGAGCCTCTCAAAGATAGGTTTGCGCGTATTGGCGATCACGGCGATCAAGATGGGGCACACCGTTGAAATGGGTCAAGGCCAATGTATCGCCCAGAGGCGTCCATTGGTGCAACGAGGTGTTTTTGATCGACAGGCATATTCGCGAAAATCCGTGCATATCGAGGCCAAGTGTTTGGCGCATGAAATTGCCGATCCAGCCGCCCGAAGTGATCACCAGAACGCGGCCGTCCAGCGTGCGAAAGGTTTGCAGCATTTCGCCAACGCGGGTCTCGAATTCTTCAAAGGTTTCGACCGGATCGGCGATAATCCCCTGTTCCCAAGCTGAAAAAACCGTGGGCAAGTGGGTGAGGAACCCCTCGCGTTCGTTCGGGATCGGTAGGCCGTGTTGGGTCTCCATCTTTTGGGCAAGGCCGAAATATTCCAATTCGTTGAGGCGGGCATCTTCTATAATTGTGGCATGGCTGGCGGCCTGCATCGAGTCGGCGGTTTCGCGATGGCGGCGCAGGGTGCCACAAAATACATGGTCAAATTCTTCGCCCAGTTCAACCAGATGTTGGCCGAGCCATGTGGCTTGTGTGTGCCCAAGATCGCTGAGTTGATCGTAACTTTGTTCATCTTTGGCCTGGGTTTGGGCCTGCCCGTGGCGGACGAGGGTGATTTGGGACATGGGGTGCTCCGGTTGTTTGGAGTCTGAGTAGGTTAGGTTTGCGGGTTTTGGAAGTGCGGGATGCCTCCGGCGGGGATATTTTTGGAACAATGATGGGGAGGCGTGGCGCAAATGGGCGTTTGTCTGTCGGATTGATGGGCTTTCTTGGGGGCGAATTTGCGCTAGGGTGTCCACAACAGGGAGAGGCGAATTATGTCTGATACAATCCGGTTTACTTTGGATGGCGCGCAGGTTGAGGCCCGCGAAGGCGAGACCATTTGGGAAGTTGCCAATGGGCGGGGTTTGATGATCCCGCATTTGTGTCACAAGCCGGCGCCGGGGTATCGCCCTGACGGGAATTGCCGTGCCTGTATGGTCGAGATTGAAGGCGAGCGGGTTTTGGCGGCAAGTTGCATCCGTGAGCCGGTTGAAGGCATGGTTGTGACCACCGATTCAACGCGCGCCAAAACCGCGCGCAAAATGGTGGTCGAGATGTTGGTCGCGGATCAGCCAGAGCGCGATGTGGCGCATGACAAGTCGTCGCATTTGTGGGAAATGGCGGATTTGAACGGAGTGGAGGAAAGCCGGTTTCCAAGGCTTGACGAAACCCGCGTGCCGCTTTTGGACAGCAGCCACGTGGCGATGCAGGTCAATCTGGATGCCTGTATCCAATGCGGGCTTTGTGTGCGGGCCTGTCGCGAAGTGCAGGTCAATGATGTGATCGCGATGGCGGGGCGCGGGCATGATGCCTATCCGGTGTTTGATTTTGATGATCCGATGGGGGCGTCAACTTGTGTGGCCTGCGGCGAATGTGTGCAGGCCTGTCCGACGGGGGCGTTGATGCCGGCGACGGTTATTGAGGATGGTATTGGTGACAGTGCCGATTTTGACAGTGAAGTGGCGAGTGTTTGCCCGTTTTGCGGGGTTGGGTGTCAGATATCATTGAAGATCAAAGATGGCCGGGTGAAATATGTGGAAGGGCTGGATGGTCCGGCGAACCAAGGGCGGCTTTGTGTTAAGGGGCGGTTCGGGTTTGATTATATCCACCATGATCATCGGTTGACCACGCCATTGATCCGGCGCGACGATGCGCCGGCCAAAGGGTTGAATGTGGACCCTGCCAATCCTTTGACCCATTTTCGCGAGGCAACGTGGGATGAGGCGCTTGATATGGCGGCAAACGGGTTGTCCGACCTCAAGGACAATCACGGCGGGCGTGCGGTTGCGGGGTTTGGTAGCGCCAAATGCACCAACGAAGAAGCCTATTTGTTTCAAAAGCTAATTCGTCAGGGATTTGGCCATAATAATGTCGATCACTGCACGCGGTTGTGTCACGCATCATCGGTTGCGGCGTTGATGGAAAATGTTGGATCAGGGGCGGTGACGGCGACGTTTAACGAGATCGAAAATGCCGATGTGGCGATTTTGATTGGCACCAATTCGGTTGAAAATCATCCGGTGGCAGCGACGTATTTTAAACAGTTTGCCAAGCGCGGCGGGACGTTGATTGTGATGGATCCGCGCGGTGTGGCGATGCGGCGGCATGCCGAACATATGGTGCAGTTCCGGCCTGGCGCGGATGTGTCGTTGTTGAATGCGATTTGCCATGTGATTGTCGAGGAAGAATTGTATGACCCTGATTACATCGCCAAATTCACCGAAAACTGGGAGGCGGAAAAGGCGCATTTAGAGGCCTTTACTCCGGAAGCCATGTCGGAAATTTGCGGGGTTTCGCCGGATCAAATCCGTGCGGTGGCGCGGGATTTCGCCGGTGCAAAGGCCGGGATGATTTTTTGGGGTATGGGTGTTTCACAGCATATTCATGGCACTGACAATTCTAGATGTTTGATTTCATTGGCTTTAATGACTGGAAATGTGGGAAGGCCCGGCACTGGGCTGCACCCGTTGCGGGGGCAGAACAATGTGCAAGGGGCATCGGACGCGGGGTTGGTGCCGATGTTTTTGCCGGATTATCAAACCGTGACAGATGACAAGGTGCGCGCGGCGTTTCAAACGGTTTGGGGTGGGGCGGATTTTTCCAATGAAAAGGGCCTTACGGTGACGGAAATTCTGGACGGGGTCCATGCGGGCGACATTCAGGGCATGTATATTCTGGGCGAAAATCCGGCGATGTCGGACCCTGATGTGGGCCATGCGCGTGAAGCATTGGCCAAGCTTGAGCATTTGGTTGTGCAGGATATTTTCATCACCGAGACCGCAAATTATGCCGATGTTATCCTGCCGGCTGCGGCGTTTGCCGAGAAGGACGGGACGGTGACAAATACCAACCGTCAGGTGCAGATGGGACGGGCGGCAGTTATGTCTCCGGGGGACGCAAAACCGGATTGGTGGATCGAAAACGAGCTTGCCAAACGGCTCGGGCTTGGGTGGGATTATAACCATCCAAGCGAAGTGTTTGCCGAGATGAAAATGAATATGGGCAGCCTTGACAATATCACTTGGGATCGGCTTGAGGCGGAAAATGTTGTTACTTATCCATCCCTTAGTGAGACAGATCCGGGACAGGCGATTGTGTTTGGTGATGGGTTTCCGCGCGAAAACGGGCGCGCAAAATTCACCCCCGCAAATGTGATTGCACCCGATGAAGCACCGGATGCGGACTATCCGATGATCTTGATCACGGGGCGGCAATTGGAGCATTGGCATACCGGATCCATGACCCGCAGATCAAAAGTTCTGGACGCGGTGGAGCCGGAAGCGAATTGCTCTATGCATCCGAAAACATTGAGGAAATTGGGTATGTCAGCGGGTGATTTAGTGCAGTTGAGCACCCGCCGTGGCACGATTTCGGTGATGGCGCGGGCCGACAGGGCGATCGCGGAGGACATGGTTTTTCTACCGTTTGCCTTTGTCGAGGCGGCGGCCAATATCCTGACCAATCCGGCGCTTGATCCGGTGGGCAAGATACCGGAATTCAAGTTTTCGGCGGTGCGTGCAGAGGCGGTTTAGGCCGCAAAATCAGCGTATGTATTCCGTGCATACGGTGATATGGCAGGCGCATGGAGAAGTGAGTGCGCCCCCGTTTGAAGGGCGCAATTGAGGGGACCTGCAATCTGCGGCGCCTGTAGGTTTGGATAATGGGGCTTGCCATGCCGATAACTTCGGGCTTCATTGCCGTATGGCAAATGCAGTGTTCATTCAAAATCGGGTGTCGAACTATAAAGACCGCCGTGGCGCGCACTATCATTTTCCAAAGCGCTATCTTGGCGTTGTGCAAGAAACCGTTGGTGATTGGGTGGTCTTCTATGAGAGCCGAAAAGATGGGGGCGCTTTTGGGTATGTCGCTGTTCAAAAGGTTGTGGCTGTTCACGAGGACCGTGAACTAGGGAAACTCTGAACAACATGGCTTTCGGCATGCGGAAGTTGTCGATTGCCGCTCGGGTTCACGGCACCAGCCGTTTTGCGGCCGCTTTCGCGACTGTTTTACCCCGCTCCCCTGATTTCAGGCAGACTCCGCCCTCA
>JAUZRV010000273.1 GCA_030950105.1 Rhodobacterales bacterium
ACCAGCGCCGCTATCACCCTGCTCAAACGCATCGCAAAATCACCAACCAGGGCGATTGAACTCGTACAGGATAACCGCGCAAAGGCAGTCGAGATCATCGCGGCAGAACGATAATCCCACTTTCTCTGAATCACCCTGTCGCGCTGTTTGATCTGTTGACAAATGTGGCGGACCTCTACCATTTGTTCTATTTAATTCAGCAATTACAACCGAATATGATTATTCTTGACGGATTGTTTGTGATTGTAGATTCCCCGATTTTGGAATTGGTGAGCAGTGACACGCCCGATGGCGCGCTTGACGGTCAACGGCGGCCCCGCGCGGTGCCGAGCCAATGCGCCCTCGATATTATCGCGGATGCGCTCGATTTTGAGCTGGAGTGGGTCGATTGGAACAGTGTGCCGGAAGGCGGGCGCAGTGGGGTGCCCGACTATTTCACCACCAAGGGCCGCAAACGTGCCAGTTGCACAATGGTTCCGTGTGCACTTGCTAAATAGGGGCGTGGGGGCGCGGTTTTCCCGCGCGCATATGGTGCGTATCTAAGGGGATTCCATTTTCATGATAATACATGTGGTGGATCCGGTCGCATAGAGCCGGTTATCGGCGACGCCGCGCACCTCGCCCGAGGCGACGCCGGTCGAGCGGCCCGCATGTTGGGCATTGCCGATGGCGCGCACCAATGTTCCGATCGGGATTGGGCGGATAATGTTCACCTTGAATTCGAGGGTTGTGTAGACTGACCCTTTGGGGGTTTTGGTCATCACGGCGCAGGCCATACAACTGTCGAGAATGGTGCCATACCACCCGCCATGCACCGCGCCCATCGGGTTGGTGACGTGAAATTCCGGGGTTCCTTCAAAAATGGCCTGGCCATCCTTGACCGACCCGGCGGCGAATCCCAAAGTGCGGCCAATAGGTGGCGCCGGAAATCTACCGGCCAACATATCCTGCATGAATTCAAGGCCCGAGCATGACAAAACATCCCGCATCGGGGGAACGTCGGCGGGAGAGTCTGCATATCTTATTTTGGTCAACGGCGTCTCCGATTCATCCTGCGGTTAGGCGAAAGGTAAATAGAAGTGCCGGTCGCGGCAACGCATGTTACGCGACGTTTTCCAATTGAATTTTGGGCGTGATACCAAGGGCATGACACACGTCACGGGTCAATTCGGGGCGATTAAGTGTATAAAAATGTAGGGAATCAACGCCGCCCTCGATCAAATCGCTGCATAATTCGGTGCAAATAGCGGTGGAAAGCAGGTCTTCGCGCCCGTCGCGGGTCGCCTTGGCATAGGCATCGTCGAGCCATGAGGGCACATCGGTGCCACAGCGTCTGGCAAAATTCCGGGTGCCTTTCCAGTTTTCAATTGGCAAAATTCCGGGGATGATCGGCGCGGTGATCCCGGCCGCGTCGCAGGCATCGCGAAACCGCAGGAATGTCTCGGCCTCAAAGAAAAACTGGGTGATGGCCTCGTCGGCACCGGCATCAATCTTGCGCTTGAGCCAATCAATATCGGCGGCGGTTGAACCGGATTCGGGGTGGGCCTCGGGGTAGGCACCGACGCGGATGGTGAATTTTCCAGTGTCGGCAAGCGCGCGCACCAATTCGCAACTGTCGGCAAAACCATCCTTGTGCGGGGTGAAACCGGCCGACCCTTTGGGCGGGTCTCCACGCAAAGCAACGATTTCGGTAACGCCAGCATCCGCGTAACTATCTGCGATTGCAAGGGTTTCTTCGCGCGTTGCGTCAACACAAGTAAGATGGGCAGCCACATTCAACCCACTTGATTTGGTCAACGTGGCAACCGCGTCACGGGTCAATTCGCGCGTCGTGCCACCCGCGCCATACGTCACCGAAACAAACCGCGGGTCGAGCGGAGCAAGCACCTGCACCGTATCCCAGAGCCGAAACGAGGCCTCGAGGTTTTGTGGCGGGAAAAATTCGAAACTGATTTTTGGGTTGCTCATTGGATATCCATACGGTCACTGGTGTTTTGATTTCTGCCCTTGTTGCACAGGATGGGATGTGAGACAACCTCATAACTCTCAAGGTTTATATGAGGATTGTTAATAAATGCGGGGAAAATATGCATATTGAGTTTCGCCACCTGCGCACCATTCGCGCCATTCATAACGCCGGTGGATTGGCGCGCGCGGCAGAGCAGCTTCATATCACGCAAAGCGCCTTGAGCCATCAGATCAAGGGGCTTGAGGATCAGGCGCAGGTCGAATTGTTTGTGCGCCGTTCCAAGCCGTTGAAATTGTCGGCGGCGGGGATGCGGATGCTGCGGCTTGCCGACAAGGTGTTACCGGAAATCGAGGCGCTGGAGGCGGAATTTAGCGGGCTACGCGACGGGATTTCGGGGCGTTTACACATCGCGATTGAATGTCACGCCTGTTTTGAATGGCTGTTTCCGGTGCTCGAAGGGGTGCGGGTTGGATGGCCGGATGTGGATATTGATATCCGTGCTGGGTTGGCGTTTAGCGCGATGGCGGCCCTGACCAAAGAAGAAGTGGATGTGGTGATTTCGTCGGACCCCGAGGAATTGCCGGGCATCAAATTTGTGCCTTTGTTTGATTATGCGCCGGTTTTTGTGGCCTCGGCCAAACACCCACTGGCGCAAAAAGCCTATATCGAGGCCAATGATTTTCGGGATCAAACGGTAATCACCTATCCGGTCGAACGTGCGATGCTTGATTTATTTAGCGAAGTTTTAACCCCGGCCAAGGTTGAACCGGCAGCGGTGCGCCAAGTCGAATTAACGGCGATGATATTGCTGTTGGTCGCCTCCAATCGCGGGGTGACGGTGTTGCCCGACTGGGTGGTGCGCGAGGTCAAATATTCATCGGATTACATCACGCGGCCGTTGACCAGGAAGGGTGTGACCAAAACGCTTTATGCCGCGGTGCGCAGTGATGATCTTGCCAAACCGTTCATGGCCGATCTGGTCCGGTTGGCGGGAATTGAGGCGCAGCGGCTGCAATTGGCGTAAACCAAGTCAAAGGTAAGGGTTGGCAAGGCGGCGGATGGCGCGTATATGCGCGTATCTCGTCCATTTCAGGAGTCTGGCCATGCAAGGCAGCGCAAATCTCACCATTATGCTCAAGGCCGCCCGCAAGGCCGGTCGGGCGTTGATCAAAGACTTTGGCGAGGTGGAAAACCTGCAAGTTTCGATGAAAGGCCCCGGCGATTTTGTCAGCCGCGCCGATCGCAATGCGCAGGCGATTATCAAAGAAGAATTGATGACCGCACGCCCCACATACGGCTGGTTTGCCGAAGAAGACAAAGCCGAGGAACCCGGCATTGACCCAACGCGGCGCTGGATTGTTGATCCGCTGGACGGGACCACCAATTTCCTACACGGGATGCCCCATTGGGCGGTGTCTATCGCGTTGGAACATAAGGGTATTATCGTTGTCGGCGTGATTTACGATCCGTCCAAGGACGAGATGTTTTTTGCCGAAAAAGGCAACGGTGCGTTCGTGAACGAGAGCCGTTTGCGGGTATCGGGGCGCACCCATATGATCGAGGCGGTGTTTGCCACCGGCCTGCCGTTTGGCGGGCGTGCCGATCTGCCGGAAACTTTGCATGATTTGGCACGGGTCTTGCCCGGTTGTGCCGGTGTGCGGCGCTGGGGATCTGCGGCGCTTGATCTCGCTTATGTGGCGGCGGGGCGCTATGACGGTTTTTGGGAACGTTCGTTGAACGCATGGGATATGGCCGCCGGTCTGGTGATCGTGCGCGAAGCCGGTGGTTTGATTGAACCCCTTGATAAGAATGGTGATATTCTGGCCGATGGCGAAGTGATTTGCGCCAATGAGCCGTTGTTTGACCCGTTGTGCAAATTGATCAGGGGCTAATTAGGTCTAGCGATCCGAGGGGTGGTTGACGCCATCCGCCCAAGCGACATCGCCAAGATCACGCGGGTTTACACCTTCAAGACAGGCCGCATTAACCCCGTATTCATTGGGGTTTGAGCGGCGTTGGTGGTGGGTGTAGATGCCGCAAACCTTGCAGAAATAATGTTTCGCGGTGCCGGTGCCCCATGTGTATAGCGTGAGGTGGTCGGCGCCTTTGACGATGTCGATACCATCCAAGGGGGCCGATACCGCGATGGCGCCGCGACGGCGACAAAACGAGCAATCACAGCGGCGCGCGGTATTAAGGTCGTCCGACAATGTGACGGTAAGTTCGACAGCGCCGCAATGGCAGGTAAGTCTATGTTTCATAGGTGTTTTACCGCCTCTTGACGCGCGGAATACGCGAGCGGGTCAACTCGTATTGCGCTTTTGGGTGGGGTGGTTTTCCGGCGGTTTGGTCCCAGAATCTGCGGCCCCCCAAACGCAGGAATATCGGCAAAGTCAGCACCACTCCGACGATAAAACCACCGGCATGTGCCCAATAGGCGACGCCTGCACCATCGGCCGCAGCACCGGCACCATTATACAATTGCAAGGCAAACCACACGCCGAGTGACAGCCACGCGGGGATCGGGACAATTTTGAAAAACACGATGAATATAAAGATTATATCGACCTTGGCGCGCGGGAACAGCAAAAGATAGCTGCCCATGACACCGGCAATCGCCCCCGAGGCCCCGACCATCGGGGTAAGCGACCAAGGGGCCGCGATGACCTGCGCCAAAGCGGCGCCAATACCGGCGATCAGGTAGAACAACAGGAAACCGACATGGCCCATCTTGTCCTCCATATTATCGCCAAAAATCCATAAAAACAGCATGTTACCGGCAAGATGCATGATCCCGCCATGCAGGAACATCGAGGTGATAAATGTATGCAAATCGCCCCCGTCCGTGACCACGGCAGGAATCATGCCCCAGTCATAAAAGAACCGGCCTATGGCGCGGCCATCGCTAAACAAGTGCCAATAGCTTATGAAAACCACCACATTGAGCGCGATAAGCGCATAGGTGACATAGGGCGTGCGCCCTGACGGGTTGTGATCGCGAATAGGAAACATGAACGATAAACTGTGAGGTTTTGGCCTTGGCGTCAAGCGGTTCCCTTCGCTGATTTATCAAGGGGGCGCGCGGTGGTTACGAGTTATGACTGAATCTGGTGTTTCGGGGATTTGAAGGTTGGCGGCGTATCTGGTTGAATTGTTGTTGAACGACAGCATCCCAACCAAAGAAAGATACACCACCATGGAAACGAGTAAGATTGTTGATTTTGCCCGTCGAGACGGGATTACAGACGCGCTGACCCAAATGCTGAGAACAGGGGCGCAACAATTGATAGCCACGGCAGTAGAAGCGGAACTCGAAGGGTACATGGCGCAGTTCGCGGCGTTGCGCACGACG
>JAUZRV010000274.1 GCA_030950105.1 Rhodobacterales bacterium
TTTTCGTCGCGGCGCAGGCCGTTTTCTATGACGTGGGTCTCGGCCTCGACGATTTCGCGGATACGGGCGAGAAACCAGGGGTCAAACATGGTGGTGGCGTGGATTTCATCATCCGACAACCCGTGGCGCATGGCCTGTGCGATGACGCGCATCCGGTCGGGGGTTTGGCGGGCGAGTTCCTTGATGACGGCGGATTTTTCCGGTGCGCCTTCGATTTCTATATCGTCAAACCCGGCGAGACCGCTTTCCATGCTGGTCAGCGCCTTTTGCAGGCTCTCGTGGATGGTGCGACCAATGGCCATGACTTCGCCGACGGATTTCATTGCGGTGGAAAGCAACGGTTCGGAACCGGCGAATTTTTCAAAGGCAAAGCGCGGAATTTTGGTGACGACATAGTCAATCGTGGGTTCAAACGACGCCGGGGTGATGCCGGTGATGTCATTGTCCAGCTCGTCCAGAGTATACCCAACAGCAAGTTTTGCAGCGATTTTGGCAATGGGAAAACCGGTGGCCTTGGACGCCAGCGCCGAGGAGCGCGACACGCGGGGGTTCATTTCAATCACCACCATGCGACCGTCGGCAGGGTTGATCGCCCATTGCACGTTGGAGCCGCCGGTTTCGACGCCGATTTCACGCAGCACGGCGATGCTTAGGTTGCGCATGATCTGGTATTCTTTGTCGGTCAACGTAAGCGCGGGGGCAACGGTGATCGAATCACCGGTATGCACGCCCATGGGATCAATGTTTTCGATGGCGCAAACGATAATGGCGTTGTCGGCGGTGTCGCGCACCACCTCCATCTCGAATTCTTTCCAGCCCAAGAGTGATTCGTCGATCAGGATCTGGGTGACCGGACTTGCATCAAGGCCGGAGGTGCAGAAATGGATGAAATCCTCGCGGTTATAAGCGACGCCGCCGCCGGTGCCACCCAATGTAAACGCTGGGCGGATAATGGCGGGCAGGCCAATGTCATCCAGTGCACCCATACATTCCTCGAGGGTGTTGGCGATGGTGGCGCGGGGGTTTTCGATGCCGAGGCGATCCATGGCTTCGCGGAACAATTTGCGGTCTTCGGCCATTTCAATGGCTTCACGGTTGGCCCCAATCAATTCAACATTGTATTTTTCCAGCACACCCATATCGGCCAAGGCAAGCGAGGTATTAAGGCCGGTTTGACCGCCCATGGTTGGCAGCAGGGCATCGGGGCGCTCTTTTTCGATAATTTTGGCGACCACTTCGGGGGTGATCGGCTCGATATAGGTGGCGTCCGCAAGGCCCGGGTCGGTCATGATTGTCGCGGGATTGGAATTTACCAAAATGACGCGATATCCTTCTTCACGCAGTGCCTTACAGGCCTGTGCGCCAGAGTAATCAAATTCGCAGGCCTGCCCGATAACAATAGGTCCCGCGCCAATGATCATGATCGACTTGATATCGGTTCTTTTGGGCATGGCAGACCTCTGATGTGTAAGCGGCAAAAAACGGGGCGCGTGGTGCACCCTAGCAAATTGTGGCGGTTATAAGCGTGCTGTATCCAAGCGCAAGGGGGGGCTTCTCATTGTTCCGAAAATATCCCCGCCGGAGGCCAATACCTCTTTTGGAAGACCGTAAGAGGCTTAATGCCTTCGGCGAGGATGTTTTCGGAACAAAGAAGGGTTTTAAGGCCGATAGAGGTAGTCACGGGTGACGGGCGCGGCGGCAGGGTTTTTGGTGATCTGGAATTGAAAAACCACTTGCCCGAGATTGGCGAAACCGTTTTCGGCGGCGACCAGATAGTAGTGCCACATCCGATAAAAGCGTTCATCATATAGCGCGCGGATTTCATCGCGGTTTTCGTGATAGCGTTGTCGCCAATGTTGCAGCGTTTGTTCGTAATGACCCCGCCAGATTTCGACATCGGTCATGCCCAGGCTGGTTTTTTCGACTTCTGTCAGAATTTCAGACATGGCAGGGGCATAGCCACCGGGGAAAATATATTTAAGAAAAAACGGTGAGGTGCGCCCCGGTGGTGTGGAGCGCCCGATCGTGTGGACCAAGGCGATGCCTTCGGGGGCGAGATTTTTTCAAGCTGCCGGAAGAAGGTGGCGTATTGCGGTTGACCGACATGTTCGAGCATACCGACGACAACGATGCGGTCGAATTCTTCGGTGACATCACGGTAATCCATCAGGCGGAAGTCGATTTTATCGGCAACGCCTGCGGCCTCGGCACGTTTTTGGGCGTGATCGAGTTGCACTTGGGATAGGGTGACGCCCACGACATTTGCGCCGTAATCGCGCGCCAGTGTGATCGAGGTGCCGCCCCAGCCACACCCGATGTCGAGGACGCGCATACCCGGTTTGATCTGGAGTTTTGTGGCGATATGGGCCTTTTTGGCGGTTTGGGCGGCCTCGAGCGTCATGTCGGGTTCTTTGAAGTAGGCGCAGGTGTATTGTTTGTCATCACAGAGAAACAAATCGTAAAGATCGACGGACAGATCGTAATGGTGTTCTACATTTTCGCGCGCTTTTTGTAGGGGGTTACGTTGTTGCAGCCAACGCCATGCGGCGCGTGAAATGGCACCTGAGTTCTGGAACCGGCCGTGGCCCACAGCGGCGGCGTTGAGAGTGAGCAGATTCAACATGGCAGGCAGGTCGTCGTTCTCAATAGTGAGGGTGCCGTCCATATAGGCTTCGCCTAAGGCGAGTTCGGGATTCAAAACGAGTTTTCTCGGGAGGGCAGGATCGTTGAATGTGATTGCCGCGCGCAGGCTGTCTTGATTGCCATAGGTGGTTTTTGATTTGTCGGGCCATGTGATTTCGAGGCGTCCGATTTGTGTGACTTTTTGTAAAGTTTTATTGAGAATTTTGGTCCACATGTGTTGCCTCCGTGTCGGCTGCTTTGGGCCGTAGAATATAGTTTTGAGAAATATCGTTTTTGGTAGGTCGGTCGAATTAAATGATTAACAAAGACGATAACGTGGTTAAAACGCCGCGTCTATTGCAAGTTTGCGACTTGAAACGGGTGTGATACCTTGACTTTACCCCTGTCGCGCGGTGTATCGGCGGGAACACTTGAATTTACCAATTGAAATTACCCCAAGGGGAAGAAGATGCACGCCTATCGCAGTCATACATGCGCCGAATTGGACAAATCGAACGTGGGCGACAACGTGCGCCTCTCTGGATGGGTGCACCGTGTGCGCGATCACGGCGGGTTGTTGTTTATTGATTTGCGCGACCATTACGGGATGACGCAGGTTATGGCCGATCCCGATAGTCCGGTGTTTGCCGATATCGAAAAGGTGCGCAGCGAGTGGTGTATTCGCATTGATGGCAATGTGATGGCGCGCGATGAATCCTTGGTGAATGACAAGATTTCGACCGGCGCGATCGAGGTGTTTATTCGCGATATAGAGGTGTTGGGCGAATCCAAAGAATTGCCGTTGATGGTATTTGGCGATCAGGAATATCCCGAGGAAACGCGGCTCAAGTATCGGTATCTCGACCTGCGGCGTGAGAAATTGCAGAACAACATGAAATTGCGCTCCGACGTGGTGTCGTCGATTCGCAAGCGGATGTGGAACATGGATTTCCGCGAATATCAGACGCCGATTATTACGGCGTCGTCGCCCGAAGGCGCGCGTGATTTTCTGGTGCCGTCGCGGCTGCATCCGGGGCGTTTTTACGCGTTGCCGCAAGCGCCGCAGCAGTTCAAGCAGTTGATCATGGTCAGCGGTTTTGACAAATATTTTCAGATCGCGCCGTGTTTCCGTGATGAAGACCCGCGTGCCGATCGCTCGCCGACCGATTTTTACCAGCTTGATTTGGAAATGTCGTTTGTGACGCAGCAGGATGTTTTTGATACGATTCAGCCGGTGATGCAGGGCGTGTTCGAGGAATTTGGCGGCGGTAAAAAGGTCGATACCGTGTGGGAGCAGATTTCCTATAAAGATGCGGCCCTGTGGTATGGCACCGACAAGCCGGATTTGCGCAACCCGATCAAAATGCAGATTGTGAGCGATCATTTCCGTGGGTCCGGCTTCAAGGTTTTTGCGTCGTTGTTGGAGAACGAGGGCACTGAGGTGCGCGCGATTCCGGCACCCAAAGGTGGCAGTCGCAAATTCTGTGACCGGATGAATAAATTCGCCCAACAAGAGGGCCTGCCGGGGATGGGGTATATTTTCTGGCGGGACCAGGGTGAGGGGCTTGAGGCCGCGGGACCACTGGCGAAAAACATCGGACCGGAGCGCACAGAGGCGATCCGCCAGCAGTTGGGTCTTGGGCTTGGCGACGCGGCATTTTTCCTTGCGGGCAAGCCGAAAGCGTTTGAAAGCGTGGCCGGTCGGGCACGCACCACGATTGGCGATGAACTTGGTTTGACCGATCAGGACCGGTTTGCATTTGCGTGGATTGTGGATTTCCCGATCTATGAGCGTGACGAGGAAACCGGCAAGCTTGATTTTGAACATAACCCGTTTTCGATGCCGCAAGGTGGCATGGAGGCGTTGCAGGGTGATCCGCTTAAGGTGTTGGGATATCAGTATGATCTGGCTTGCAATGGCTATGAACTGGTGTCGGGTGCGATCCGGAACCACCGGCCGGAAATCATGTTCAAGGCGTTTGAAATTGCCGGATATGGCAAGGAAGAAGTTGAAAAACGGTTTGGCGGGATGGTCAATGCGTTTCAATATGGTGCCCCACCCCACGGTGGCTGTGCGGCGGGGATTGACCGGATGGTGATGCTGCTCGCGCAAGAGGCCAATATTCGTGAAGTGATTATGTTCCCGATGAACCAGCGCGCCGAAGATTTGATGATGAATGCGCCAAGCGAAGTGCAGAATGATCAGTTGATGGAGCTGCATTTACGGGTGATACCGCAGGATTAAAGCGGTCTATATTTGGATTAGCAAGTTACTAAGAACAAATGCCAGTCTCCGGTCGGGGGCTGGCATTTTCAATTTGGCGAGGGGTCTGTGACCGTTTAGGAACGGGCGAAATCGACAATTGCGCGGGTCAGGCAATCGAGGCTGTCGGTCCATGGGATTTGGGGGCCGTGGCCAGCTGTGAGCAGTGAAAATTCGGTGCAGGCGATCAGGATATGGTCGCAGTCTTGATCCATTAATTGCGCGGCCAAGGAGGCGAGCGCTTCCTCGACTTCGGTTCCTTTTGATCCGGCTTTGACGGCGCGGATCAGGGCGAGGGTTTTGGCCTCGTTCGGCGGGAAAATCGGCGTTAATTCGTGTGCGGCAAAGGGGGCGTCAAACACGCCGGTGATGCGGGTGGCAGGCGAAGCGAGGATGCCGATCTTGCGCGCGCCGGTGTTGGTTAAGGCGGTCACGGTCACATCCAACATGTCAAGAAACGGCAGGTCGGTGGCGGTGCGGATCGCGGGGGCGTAGTGGTGCGCGGTGTTGCACGGCATGGCCAAAGCGACGGCACCGGCATTGGCGAGGTCGCGGGCCATGGATTGCAACACCGGCGTCGGATCAGGACCCGTGCCGTCGATCAGCGCGGCAATGCGCGAGGGCACCTGCGGGTTTTGGTGCACGATCAGGGGGATGTGGTCGGCATCGTCAACGGCAGGGACCGCAGAGAGGCATTTCTGCATCAACAGAATCGTGGCCTCTGGCCCCATGCCGCCAAGGATGCCAACCGATCTCATTATTCGCCAAACGGCAGAACGTGGGTATAGCCGGTGAGGCCGATGGCGCCGCCGGTGTGCAGAAACACGATGCGTTCGCCTTTTTTGAAGTGGCCGTTGCGGATCAGATCAATCAAACCGGCAGCACCTTTGGCGGAATAGACCGGATCGAGAAGAATGGCCTCGTAACGGGCGAAAAGATCAATCGCTTCGAGGGCGGCGGGGGACGGGATACCGTAGCCTTCGCCGACGTAATCGGTGTTGGCGACCACATCGGCGCGATCCACCACACCGGGGCAGCCGAGCTTTTCACAGGTGGCAACGGCGAGGTTATAAACGTTTTCTTCTTGTTTGGGTTTGGGGGCGCGCACGCCGATGCCAAGCAGCGGAGTGTTGGCGTTCATCGCACAGAGGCCGGTGATCAGGCCGGCCTGTGTGCCCGCCGATCCGGTGGCATGCACGATGTGGTCGACATCAAGGCCGGTGGTGACAAACTGGTTGATCATTTCAAGCGCGCAGTTGACGTAACCAAGCGCGCCGGTGGGGTTTGATCCGCCACCGGGGATCACGTAGGGTTTGCGACCATCAGCGGCGAATTTGTCGGCAACCGCCACCATTTCGGCGTGCATATCAAGATCAGGCCCGCGATATTCAATCGTGGCTCCGTGCAGATGGTCGAGCAGGACATTGCCATTAAAGCGATAGTTTTTATGGTTATAGCCGGTGCGATCCTCAAGAAGGAGGTGGCAATCAAGCCCCAGTTTGGCGGCGGCGGCGGCGGTTTGGCGGGCATGATTGGATTGGGTCGCCCCTTGGGTAAGGACAATATCGGCGCCTTGTTCCAGCGCCTCGGCCATCAGAAATTCGAGTTTGCGGGTCTTGTTGCCACCGGTCGAGAGACCGGTGCAATCGTCACGTTTTATCCACAGTTCGGGGCCGTCCAGAAGTGCGCTTAACCGTGGCATCGGTTCGAGAGGGGTGGGCAAATGAGCGAGAGAGACGCGGGGAAATTTGGCGAGGTTCATGAAGGTGTCCTTTGGTTGGCAAGGTGATGCGAGAGGCCGTGGGCGGCGTTTTCGATCAGGGTAAGAGCGCCGGGATAATCGCCGGTGTAATAGGGGTCTGGCACAAATGCGTCGCCGGTATCGGCAAAATAGGTGAACAGGCGCAAGGGGGTGGTGTTATTGGTTGGGCGTAATTGTTCCATGTTGGTGATATTGTCGGCGTCCATCGCGATAAGCAGGTCAAAATCGGTGAAATCGGCGGCGGTGAATTGGCGTGCGCGCAAATCGGAAATGTTATAACCGCGATTTTGCATTTCGGCCTGCATCAAAGGGTAGGGCGCGTCGCCAATGTGCCAATCCGAGGTTCCGGCGCTATCGGTGGCGTGGTCGGGGGCGATGTGGCGGAATATGCCTTCGGCAGCGGGGGACCGGCAGATATTGCCGAGGCAGACGAAAAGGACGCGCATGGACAATCTCCGCGAAATTGATGTTACTGTTGATATTTAACGGAGAGGAACATTGATGCGCGGATTATTCAAGACGCATTTGGCCATAGTTTGCATGGGCGTTTTGTGGGCCTTGCCGGTGTGGGCGCAGGCGGGGCCGGAAAGCTGTGTTTTGGAGCGCTGGGGCTATGTTCTTGACCCGTATGAACAGGATATTTCCGCGATTGAAACCATAGAGACCGACGCCGGGGTGGTGCGCATATTTGAATACGGCGCGCTGTCGGGGGATTATGCCAAGCTGTATATTTTCCTGTTGGAGGGCACGACGTGTTTTTCCCGTGCGGTTGTCGTGGGGTCGTTTACCGAGGTAAATGCGCGTCTGAAACCGGCGGAGCGCGGGCCGGAAGGGCGGTTCTTTCATATGGGGATTTTCACGGCGCAGCGGTATGAAAATTTGGCGTATTTCAAGGTGCGGCCTGCATTTGACGATATGCGCGAGGCGGCATTGGGTTTGCTAGGAAAACTCTGAACAACATGGCTTTCGGCATGCGGAAGTTGTCGATTGCCGCTCGGGTTCAGAGAGTGTCCGATCTTCTGTGTATGAGTAATTTGGTCCATGCTTCTGCAACAAAGGAGCATGACAACGATGACAATTTCCAAG
>JAUZRV010000275.1 GCA_030950105.1 Rhodobacterales bacterium
TCCGCGCCCCGTGGGTCGAGTTGAAGTATTCAAGAACCGACAAGCCCTCTTTAAAGTTCGAGATAATCGGCGTTTCGATGATATCGCCGTTCGGCTTGGCCATCAGGCCACGCATCCCGCCGAGCTGCTTCATCTGGGTCACCGAACCACGCGCACCCGAGTGGGCCATCATGTAAACCGAATTCGGTTCCATTTCGACGCCGCCATCGGTGAACTTGGCTTCGGAAATCGCGCCCATCATCGCGTCGGTTACCTTGTCATTACACTTGGACCAGGCATCAACCACTTTGTTGTATTTTTCGCCCTGTGTAATCAGACCGTCCATATACTGTTTTTCAAAGTCCTTGACCATATCACGGGTGCCATCGACCATTGGCCATTTGGTGTCAGGAACAACCATGTCATCCTTGCCAAACGAAATGCCGGCTTTGAATGCGTGCTTAAAGCCCATGGTCATGATCTGGTCACAGAAAATAACCGACTCTTTTTGGCCGCAATACCGATAAACCGTATCAATCACCTGCTGTACTTCTTTCTTGCGCAGCAATTTATTGACCAGACTAAATGGTGCTTTGGAATTTTGCGGAAGCAACGCCCCCAACAGAACCCGGCCCGGCGTGGTGTCAAACCGCACCAGAATTTCGTTGCCTTCGTCGTCAAACTGGGCAATCCGCACCTTAATCTTGGCATGAAGATGCACGGTGCCGTTATCAAGCGCGTGTTGCACTTCTTCAATCGACGAGAACGCCATGCCTTCGCCGACCATTTTTTCGCGCTCAAGCGTGATATAATAAATCCCGAGGATCATATCCTGCGACGGAACAATGATTGGCGCACCATTGGCGGGCGACAACACGTTGTTGGTCGACATCATCAGAACCCGCGCTTCAAGCTGTGCTTCAAGCGAAAGCGGCACGTGAACCGCCATTTGGTCACCGTCAAAATCGGCGTTAAACGCAGAACACACCAGCGGGTGCAACTGGATCGCTTTACCTTCGATCAAAACCGGCTCAAACGCCTGGATACCCAAACGGTGAAGCGTCGGCGCACGGTTCAACATAACCGGATGCTCGCGGATCACTTCGTCGAGAATATCCCATACTTCTGGGCGTTCTTTTTCAACCAGTTTCTTCGCCTGCTTCACAGTCGATGAAAGGCCTTTGGCCTCTAACCGGCTATAGATAAACGGCTTGAACAGTTCGAGCGCCATCTTCTTGGGCAGACCACATTGATGCAGTTTCAATTCCGGTCCGGTCACAATCACCGACCGACCCGAGAAATCGACGCGTTTCCCCAAAAGGTTCTGACGGAACCGCCCTTGTTTCCCTTTGAGCATATCCGACAGCGATTTAAGTGGCCGTTTGTTGGCCCCTGTAATCACCCGACCACGACGGCCATTGTCAAACAACGCATCCACAGATTCCTGCAACATCCGTTTTTCGTTGCGCACAATAATATCCGGCGCGCGCAATTCGATCAGACGCTTCAAACGGTTGTTCCGGTTGATCACCCGACGATAGAGGTCATTCAAATCAGACGTCGCAAACCGGCCCCCATCCAGTGGCACCAGCGGGCGCAACTCTGGCGGAATAACCGGCACAACAGTCAGAACCATCCATTCAGGACGGTTACCGGATTCAAGAAACGATTCCACAACTTTCAAACGCTTGATGATCTTTTTGGGTTTCAATTCACCCGTGGCCACCGCGAGATCAGCCCGCAGATTATCGGCCTCGGCCTCAAGATCAATCGCCGCCAGCATTTCACGGATCGCTTCAGCGCCGATATTGGCGGTAAACGCATCCATGCCATAGGCGTCTTGCGCGTCCATGAATTCTTCTTCGGTCATCATCTGACCATAGGTCAGGTCGGTCAGGCCCGGTTCGATCACCACATAGTTTTCGAAATACAGCACCCGTTCCAGATCACGCAATGTCATGTCCAGCATCAAACCGATGCGCGACGGCAGCGATTTCAAAAACCAGATGTGTGCAACCGGCGACGCCAATTCGATATGGCCCATGCGCTCACGACGCACTTTTTGCAACGTAACCTCGACACCACATTTCTCGCAGACAACGCCGCGATATTTCATGCGTTTATATTTGCCGCACAGACATTCATAATCCTTGATCGGGCCAAAGATACGCGCGCAGAACAGCCCGTCACGTTCGGGTTTGAACGTGCGATAGTTGATGGTTTCCGGCTTTTTGATCTCGCCGTAGGACCACGACAGGATACGTTCGGGCGATGCCAACGACACTTTGATTTCATCAAAGGTTTTGACTGGTGAAACCGGATTAAACGGGTTGTTTGTTATTTCATGGTTCATTTTCAATTCCTCGAATTGGATGGGTAAGAAGGGGGTGGGGTTGGGGCGCTGGCCCCGTTACCCCTCATCCTCCGCATCCAGAAGTTCCATGTTGAGACCCAAACCACGGACCTCTTTCACCAGAACGTTAAACGATTCAGGCACGCCGGCTTCGAAATTATCTTCGCCTTTGACGATGCTTTCATACACTTTGGTCCGGCCCGCGACGTCATCCGATTTCACTGTCAACATCTCTTGCAGCGTATACGCCGCGCCATATGCCTCAAGCGCCCAGACTTCCATTTCCCCGAAACGCTGGCCACCGAACTGGGCTTTACCACCCAACGGTTGCTGCGTGACAAGGCTATATGGCCCGGTGGAACGCGCGTGGATTTTATCGTCCACAAGGTGATGCAGTTTAAGCAGATATTTCATACCCACAGTAACCGGACGGGCGAATTGTTCACCTGTCAGGCCATCAAACAGGATTGACTGACCAGATGTATCAAATCCGGCACGGGTCAACGCGTCGTTGACATCGGCCTCTTTGGCTCCGTCAAACACCGGCGTCGCGATTGGCACACCTTTGGTCACATTGCCGGCCGCTTCCAGCAACTCGGCTTCGGTCATGTCGACGATACCGTCATCATACACGTTTTGGCCGTAAGCATTTTTCATCGCATCATGCACCGGCGTCAAATCACCGGACCGGCGATACTCGGACAATGCTTCATTGATGCCAATACCAAGACCACGCGCCGCCCAACCCATGTGGGTTTCAAGGATTTGCCCGACGTTCATACGCGACGGCACACCCAGCGGGTTAAGACAGAAATCAACCGGCGTTCCGTCTTCAAGAAACGGCATGTCTTCCATTGGCACAACGCGGGAAATAACCCCTTTGTTGCCGTGACGACCGGCCATTTTGTCACCCGGTTGCAGCTTGCGCTTCACCGCTATGAACACTTTAACCATCTTCATCACACCCGGTGGCAGATCATCACCACGACGGACTTTTTCAACTTTGTCCTCGAAACGGGCATCAAGCGTGCGTTTTTGCAGCTCGTATTGCTCATGCAGCGCTTCGATATTCTGTGCCGCACTTTCATCTTTCAACGCCAACTGCCACCACTGCCCGCGGATCATCTCCTCAAGCAACTCTTCGGTGACTTCCGCGCCGGATTTGACGCCTTTGGGGCCTTTGGCGATGGTGTTACCCATCAACATACCCTTGAGACGGCCATAAATGTTGCGATCCAGAATGGTCAGCTCATCATCACGATCCCGCGCGAGACGCTCAACTTCTTCACGCTCGATTTGCAGCGCGCGTTCGTCTTTTTCAACGCCATGCCGGTTGAACACCCGCACTTCGACGATCGTGCCGAAATCACCCGGTTTCACCCGCAAGGATGTATCGCGCACATCGCTGGCTTTCTCGCCGAAAATCGCCCGAAGCAATTTTTCTTCCGGCGTCATCGGGCTTTCGCCTTTCGGGGTGATTTTCCCGACCAGAATATCGCCCGGTTCCACATCGGCACCGATATAGACCACACCGGCTTCATCCAGATTGCGCAGCGCTTCTTCGCCGACATTCGGAATATCGCGGGTAATTTCTTCCGGGCCGAGTTTGGTATCACGCGCGGCAACTTCGAATTCCTCGATATGGATCGAGGTAAACACGTCGTCACGGGCAATCCGTTCGGAAATCAGGATCGAATCTTCGTAGTTATAGCCATTCCAGGGCATAAACGCGACCATCACGTTTTTACCAAGCGCCAATTCACCGATATCAGTCGACGGACCATCGGCAATCACTTCGCCTTTGATCACTGTGTCGCCCACTTTGACCAATGGCCGCTGGTTGATACAGGTATTTTGGTTGGAGCGCTGGAATTTACGCATTTGGTAAATATCAACACCCGCATCGCCCATACCAAGATCGGCGGTGGCGCGCAAAACAATCCGTGTCGCATCGACTTGGTCGATAATACCGGCGCGTTTCGCCATAATCGCCGCGCCGCTATCGCGGGCCACAATTTCTTCGATTCCGGTACCCACCAATGGCGCTTCGGCCTGAAGCAACGGCACCGCCTGGCGCATCATGTTCGACCCCATCAAGGCACGGTTGGCATCGTCGTTTTCAAGGAACGGAATCAACGAGGCCGCAACCGAAACCAACTGTTTAGGGCTAACGTCGATCAAATCTACATTTTCATTTGGCGACAGTTTGTAGTTGCCGCTTTCACGTGTGCTTACCAGATCGTTGACAAAATTGCCATTTTCATCCAGTTGCGCCTGCGCCTGCGCCACAGTGTGCCGCATTTCTTCGGTCGCGGACATATATTGCACTTCGTCGGTCACATGACCGTCGACAACCTTGCGATATGGCGTCTCGATGAACCCGTATTTGTTCACCCGCGCATAGGTGGCAAGACTGTTGATCAGACCAATATTCGGCCCCTCGGGCGTTTCAATCGGACACATCCGGCCATAGTGGGTTGGATGCACATCGCGCACCTCGAAACCGGCACGTTCGCGGGTCAAACCGCCAGGTCCAAGCGCGGAAAGGCGGCGTTTGTGCGTCACTTCCGAGAGCGGATTGGTTTGGTCCATAAATTGCGACAATTGCGACGAGCCAAAGAATTCACGCACCGCAGCAGCGGCAGGTTTGGCATTGATCAGGTCTTGCGGCATCACAGTGTCGATTTCAACACTGGACATCCGTTCCTTGATCGCGCGCTCCATGCGCAGCAAACCAACGCGATACTGGTTCTCCATCAATTCGCCAACGGACCGCACACGACGGTTGCCGAGGTGGTCGATATCGTCGATGCCGCCACGTCCGTCACGCAGATCAACCAGCGCCTTGATACAGGCAATGATGTCTTCTTTGCGCAAGGTGCGTTGTGTATCTTCTGCATCCAATGACAGACGCATGTTCATTTTTACACGACCAACAGCCGACAGGTCATAGCGGTCGCCATCAAAGAACAACGTGTCAAACAAGGCGCTCGCCGCCTCAACGGTGGGTGGCTCGCCCGGGCGCATAACGCGATAAATATCCATAAGCGCGGTGTCGCGACCCATGTTTTTATCCATCGCCATCGTGGTGCGCATGTAAGGACCAACATTGACGTTGTCGATGTCGAGGATCGGCAGGCTGGTAATGCCCGCATCCATCAACTCTTTCAACGTGCCACCGATCAATTCACCGGCTTTGTCAAATTCCTGCGTCAGCTCGTCACCGGCCTCGACATAAATCGCGCCGTTTTCTTCGTTGATAATGTCACGGGCGACAAATTTGCCGACAATACTGTCAAACGGCACCAGAAGATCTTTTACAGATCCTTCTTCGATCAGCTTTTTAACCGCACGTGGCGTGACTTTTTTGCCCGCTTCAGCGATGATTTCGCCGGTCTTGGCATCCACAAGATCCTCTGTCGGACGGGTGCCACGCACGCGCTCGGGGAAGAACTTGGTTACCCAGCCTTTGTTTTTCTTGAGCTTGTATTCAACCGTATCAAAATACGCATCCATGATGCCTTCTTGATCAAGACCAAGCGCATAAAGCAGCGTCGTTACCGGCAATTTGCGGCGACGGTCAATACGCGCATAAACCACGTCTTTGGCATCAAATTCGAAATCGAGCCACGAACCGCGATAGGGAATAATGCGGCACGCAAACAACAGCTTGCCCGAGCTGTGGGTTTTGCCTTTATCATGGTCAAAGAACACACCCGGGGAACGGTGCATCTGGGAAACGATCACCCGTTCGGTGCCGTTCACGACAAACGTGCCGTTCGGGGTCATCAATGGCATGTCGCCCATGAACACGTCTTGTTCTTTGATGTCCTTAACCGATTTCGCACCGGTATCGTCGTCAATATCAAACACGATCAACCGCAGCGTCACCTTCAACGGCGCACTATAGGTCATGTCGCGTTGCATACATTCCTCAACGTCGTATTTTGGCTTTTCCAGCTCGTATTTCACGAATTCCAGAACACTGGTTTCGTTGAAATCCTTGATTGGGAAAACCGACTGGAAAACCCCCATGATGCCGTTGCCATCGGTGGGCGTGCTCGCCTCACCCGAATTAAGGAACAACTTGTAGGAAGATCTCTGAACTTCAATCAGATTTGGCAATTCCAGAATTTCACGGATTTTGCCATAATATTTACGCAAACGCTTTTGGCCGAGGAAAGTTTTCGCCATTTTAGGTGTCACCTTTATTTATTTCTCACCGGATGCGGCCTCCGTCGGGCAACGGCACCTCATCCATACGAGACGGAATGGTTTTCGATCAATTCATGGCCGTGCGTCCCACCGCAGGCCTCCCGATCTGTGAACCAAACCTTAGAAAACGCTTTCTTTAGCAAAAGCCCTTACTAAGACTAGGAAAGCCGGACACGAGAAACCCCGTGTCCAGCCCCATTCAACTCTGGGTTGCCCCAGTGATAAATTACTTGATTTCGACTTCGGCGCCAGCTGCTTCCAGCTTGGCTTTGACGTCTTCTGCTTCTTCTTTGGAAACAGCTTCTTTAACGGCTTTGCCACCGGCTTCAACCAACTCTTTGGCTTCTTTCAGGCCAAGACCTGTGATGCCGCGAACTTCTTTGATCACGCCGATTTTGGATGCGCCAAAACCTTTGAGGATCACGTCGAATTCGGTTTGCTCTTCAGCGGCGCCACCGGCGTCGGCTGGACCAGCCATCATAACTGCGCCACCGGCTGCAGGTTCGATACCATACTCGTCTTTGAGAATGGTTTTGAGTTCTTGCGCTTCGAGAAGGGTCAGACCCACAATCTCTTCAGCCATTTTTTTCAGATCAGCCATTTTAGACTCTTTCGTTCGTTATATGTGTTCCAACGTGAGGTAATTAACCCTACGCGGTTCCAAAGTTGCTTTAGGCCGCAGCCTTGTCCTCGACAGTGGACAATATGCTCGCGATGTTGCTTGCAGGGGCGCCAATTGCACCGGCGATGTTGCTTGCAGGTGCTCCGAGCATGCCAGCGATAGTCGCGATGAGTTCATCACGCGAAGGCATTTTCGAAACAGCTGTAACACCAGCCCGGTCCAGAACGTTCTCACCCATTGCTCCGCCAAGAATTTCAAACTTCTTGAATTCTTTGGCAAAGTCCTCGGCAACCTTGGCAGCTGCCACAGGATCCTCGGAATAGGTCATCACGGTCATACCCGAAAGTAGTCCACCAATGCTTTCGCAAGGTTTTCCCTCAAGGGCGATTTTGGCAAGCCTGTTTTTGGCAACGCGAACGGAACTGCCGGCTTCGCTTGCGCGCGCCCGTAGATCCTGCATATCCGCAACTGTAAGACCCGCGTAGTGGGCAACCACTACAACGCCAGAGCTTTCAAAGATTTGACCGAGTTCGTCGATCACTTTCTCTTTCTGGGCTCTATCCACAGTTTTACTCCAAATTAAGGAGGGGTGACCCTCCGGCTCGTATTTTAACCGGGTAAACTACCCGGCAATCGGGTCCTTACGGGTCCTTAGCAATCTGGCCCAGGGAACAACCCCGGGAAACATTGTTCATTTCCCATCTCAGGCAGGAATTATGGCATACGCCACCCGCCGTCTCGGACGAATCGCACAGGCCGTCACACGTATGTAACGACCTGAACGTTGCGTCTATTAGGGGATTCCCTTTCAAATGTGAAGGGGGAAAACGGTCATTCTTTGCAATCGCCGGTATTTCACCCGGAATTTGCGCGCTTTCGCGATATCAGACCCCATAAAACCAGTGCCGCATAGGCAAGGCACAGCACCACGAGGCTTTTCCATGGGTAGGTCAACACGGCCGCACCGGCAAATGCCACGCCAAGGATCACAAACCGCACTTTGCCGCGCGACACTGTCATTTTCTTGAATGACGGCGTCGGGAACGGGCTTATCATCAACAATCCGACAATCACGATATATATGCTGATCACTTCGGGCGGCATAATCCGCCCGTCCGAGACCGAAAACGACAGGAACATCGGCAGCATCACCAAAACCGCGCCCGCAGGCGACGGCACGCCGGTGAATGTGCCGCTGTCGCCCTCGTCCGATTTCTTTTGCACGTTAAACCGCGCCAATCGCAACACCGCGCACACCGTATAAATCAACACCGCCAACCATGCGGCACTCGACATGTCCTGAAGCGCCCAGAAATAGATCACCAACACCGGCGCCACGCCGAAATTCAGAAAATCCGCCAGTGAATCAAGTTCCGCGCCCATCTGGCTATCACTGCCAAGCGCACGTGCAAGCCGCCCGTCGATACCATCCAGTATCCCCGCCAGCAGGATCAACTGCACCGCCAGCTCATAGCGTTCCGCCAATCCGAACCGGATCGCCGACAAGCCCGCACAAATCGCAATCACCGTCAGAAGATTGGGCAGCAGTTGAATGATCGACAATTCACCCTCTGGCCGGTTTGTGCGCATCCCCATGGTTAATCCGTCCGACCCATGCGGCGGGGTTCGTCGCTGGCAAGATCGGCAATCACCGTCTCGCCGGCGATCATCCCCTGCCCCAGCACCACCAGCGGCTCAACCCCGTCCGGCAGATACACATCAAGCCGTGATCCGAACCGGATCAACCCGAACCGCTCGCCGGTGTTCACCTGCACGCCCTCATTGGCAAAACACACAATACGTCGCGCCACGAGGCCCGCAATCTGCACCACCGCAATATCACGCCCGTCTTTCATGGTGATGCGCAAACTATTACGCTCGTTATCGCTGCTCGCCTTGTCCAGCGAGGCATTGAAAAACTTCCCCGGCCGATACGAAATTTTGCTGATCGTGCCTTCAATCGGCGCGCGGTTCACATGGCAATTAAACACATTCATGAACACGCTCACACGGGTAAGCGCCGCATCACCCATGCCCAATTCCGCAGGCGGCACCGCCGGTTCAATCAACGATATCACCCCATCCGCCGGCGATACCAACAACCCCTCGCGCATCGGCGTGGTGCGCTGTGGGTCACGAAAGAAATAATAACACCACACCGTCAGCCCGACACCGATCCAACCAAGAGGATCGGCAATCAGAAACAACACCACCGTAATCGCCGCAAAGATCGCCACAAACCGCCGCCCCTCGGGGTGCATCGGTTTGATAAAAGTGCCCATCATGTCCATTTGGTCATCCATCCGTGGTTTTTGATCTCATACTCCGATCACGCCACTTTGCACAATGCCAAAGCAAGACGCCGCGCCTTTCCCTCGGCGTTAACGCTCCCACTTACCTCACAAACGCTGTGCCAACGGGCCATGCGGGACCAACTGCCCTCGATCTCATGCACCGCGCCTGGACCTCGGGGTGGGTGCAAAGCGCCCTCCCCATGGGGGAGGTCCGGGCGCTGCCTTTCCAAGGCAAAGGCAAGTGAGCAGCAACTCGAAAGGTCGGCTATGCGGACAAAACTTCTATTCGCTACACGCCTTGCGCTTTATATTCCCTTGAATGAATTCATCACTCTGGTCTTGTCACGGTTACGTTCCGGTCTCTTTCGAGCAATGTTTGCTATGAAGGAGATAAGAAATGGCAACGAGTTACACCGAAGAGTTTCGCCGTGATGCGGTTCGCATCGCAACAACCAGTGGCCTGACCAGG
>JAUZRV010000276.1 GCA_030950105.1 Rhodobacterales bacterium
CGGATTATGGATTTCCAGAACACGCGGTTCAAGCTCGCCGAGGCGGCGACAAAGATCGAATTGCTGTCGGCGTTTCTGGATAATTGTCTGGCGGAGTTGGAGGCCGGTATATTGACGCCGGAAAAGGCGGCGATGGCGAAATACTGGGGATCGGACGCGCAATGCGAGATCGTCGATGAGTGCCTGCAACTGTTCGGCGGCTACGGGTATATGAGCGAATATATGATTTCCGAGCTATATGCCGATGCGCGGGTGCAGAAGATATACGGCGGCACCAACGAGATCATGAAGGAATTGATCGCGCGGGGGGTGGATCGAGATTAATTTCTTTTAGCTACCAAGGCCAAGTGTTTTCGCTCAGTCTAATCGGACTGCCGTCTTTTTGAACGAAAATAATATGCGTTTGAATTTTATATCTTTCCGCCAATGCGTAAGCCTTGATAGCCAAGCCACGATCCGCTGTTAAGAGAATGGGGCAGAGTAAACCAATGCATATATGTTGATGATCGTGCATTTCGGAACGCGCGCCTTTGATCGTTTTCAAATCGTCAGCTTTGCGTATTCTATTGTCGCGGCCAAAGCCCAAGGCCGCCAAATAGAATGAACGCTCCAGCATACCTGTAAAAGAAATGGTTTCCTTTTTCATCAATTCCCTAAAACCAACGGCATCCTCGGGTTTCATTTTAAGAGCAATTTTTTCAATTAGGTTAGGGGGTTGAAGCCCGCCTATAGATTGCGCCCCACCTCCTGTTGAGTGATCTGCTCTCTCAACGAATTGGGTAACGGTTTCGGTGTTTAAACTGGAAAGTTCTTTGCGCACTTCAGAAATTTGGTTTGAAAAATCGGCTTTCAACCCTGAAGAGTTGCACATCTCGTCGATAGACCTGATCATTGGCAAAGCCTCTTTAAGATGCTGTACGAAAGGTTCGTGAAGTTGGATGTCTGTCGGGCGCAGCATGTTGCGCAAATAGACAGTTAGTGAGGCTTCGTACTCCTCTAAACCGTTGACTGGCTCCGCATTTAACTCTTGCTGTCTTTGAGCCGCGCTTGTTCCCGTAATTGTGGCGGTTGAGGCTGCATAATCCACACTGATATGCCGCGCCTCAAATCGATCCAGAACAGCAAGCCGTTTTGCCGACTGGGGGTGTTGTGACATATCGCTTAGTGTAATGTCCGAAAATGCAGGAACGAATAC
>JAUZRV010000277.1 GCA_030950105.1 Rhodobacterales bacterium
GGGCGGAGTCTGCCTGAAATCAGGGGAGCGGGGTAAAACAGTCGCGAAAGCGGCCGCAAAACGGCTGGTGCCGTGAACCCGAGCGGCAATCGACAACTTCCGCATGCCGAAAGCCATGTTGTTCAGAGTTTCCTTAGCTCGCTCGCCCTGAACCTGTTGATCGGGGGCCTTGTCGGGGGGGCGGTATTGTCATCGGGATGGAGGCGGCCACCGCCTGCGCTTGCTGATCGGATGGTTGCCCCGATTATTCAGGCCCTGAGCCGTGCAGATCGACGTGCAATAGGCCATGCGATGCGCCAGAATTTTCGCAACCCCGATGCCGATGGTAACGATATCAAGCAAGAATTTATGCCGCTAATCAATGCGCTACGCGCTGTGCCTTATGTTTCTGATGAAGTTGAAAAAGCCTTGTGGCGCAAATGGCATCGCAAAGAGAGCGCGCGCGTTTCGGTCAAAAACTTCTGGTGGCGCAGATCGCCGAAATGAGCGCCAAAGAGCGGGAAGACTTCACCATCCGGTTGATTTCAGCACTTGAAAATGCGCCGCGCCAGAGGGCTGGCCCGGGTTTTAGGACACCGCAAAATTAGTCTCTAATGTGAGTGTCCTGGCACGGATGCATCAACAAGGATGCATCAAACAGGGTGAACAGGGGCGTTATGCGGCTGGTCTGGCACTTAGGGTAACCTGATTGCGCCCGTCCGATTTGGCCCCGTAAAGCGCTTTGTCGGCTTGATTCAAAATGGCGTCGATATCAGGGCGGGCCCCGGTCGTATGATTTGCATCGTCGGTGGTGCCAACCGCAACGCCGATGCTGATGGTGACGTGCAGTGCTGCGTCGTGACCCGGAATCTGAATTGGTAGATTTTGGATGACGCGACAAAGACGGCGTGCGGCAACGCGGGCCTCTTGACGGTCGGTTTCGGGCATCGCAATTAAAAATTCTTCGCCACCTATGCGCGCAATCATATCCACATCACGCAGGTTTTCGCGCAATTGATTGGCAACGGCGACCAAAACCGTATCCCCAACAGCATGGCCATAGGTATCGTTTACGCGTTTGAAATGGTCCAGATCCGCAAGCATAATCGTATATTTACGGCCCGTTTCGCGCGCCGTTTCGGCCATGCGCGCCAAATGTGGCATTGCGTAACGCCGATTGTAGAGACCGGTCAATGGATCAATAACCGCAGCGCGCAACCCGTCACGCATGTTCGCGCGCAGCCGGTCGCCCATGCGCTTGCGTTTAAGTTGGGCTTCGATGCGAAACGCCAGTTCCCTGGTCCCGAACCCGTAGGGCATAAGGTCGTTCGCACCCAGATCAAGCGCATCAGCGGCCAAACGGCGGTCACTGTCATTGAGCACGGCAATCACCGCAGCATGGCGCGAGCTTGCACGGGCACGGATGTCGGCAAGTAAACGCAAGCCTTCATCGGTATTATTCTGGTCGATAGCAACGACATAAATATCGGGTTCCACATGGTTCGGGAGTTGCCGCATGGCGTCTTTCATGCTTGTCCCCGTTAAAACATGGCGGGTATGGGTCCCGAGCTCTTTCTTCCAGCGAAACACTTCTGCGCGGTCCGAACTTACCAATGTAATCTGCGCAGGATGTTCAAAGGCGCGTTTCTTATCGGCAAACCCGAGAGCGCGATCCGTCACTTCGCGCATCCGCAATTCTTCTGCGGTGTCACGACTGCGCAAGAGGCTGCGCAAGCGGGCCAACAGGAGCAGATCATCAACCGGTTTGGTCAAGATGTCGTCAATTCCGGCGGCCAATTGGGCAATGCGTGTTTCCGGATCACATTCATTCGAAATACACACCACCGGAATATTGGCATTGGCCGGAATTTGCCGCAACTCTTTGCAAAAGGCGATTGCATCCATATCCGGCAAAGTCGCCGCAAGGATGATCAAATCCGGAAATTGAGATTGAATACTATTCAACCCTTCTTTTCCGCTACGTGCTTGAATGACATCATAGAACGCCGAAGACAGCTTTACCTTCAGGACAATCCTGTTGGTTGCAATGTCGTCGACGATCAGGATTTTACCGGGCATGCAAGCATACCTTTCCTCTTTGAACTTAATTCTGCCATAATTTGTTGAGATTGGTTAAGAAATCCTTATCTTTTGAAAAATTTAAATATGAATTTCACATCATCACAGGCAGAAATCGTTGCTTTACAAGCGCTTAGTTGGCTCGCAAGCGAAGAAGATTTGTTGATGGTTTTCCTTGGGGCCACGGGCGCATCGGTTGATGACCTTCGTATTCGTGCAGGCGACGCCGAATTTCTCGGATCGATTCTCGATTTTCTGATGAACGATGATGCTTGGGTCATGCGGTTTTGCGATTCCGTTAACCTTCCTTACGATACCCCGATGCACGCGCGCACGGCCCTTCCGGGGGGCGCGCAATTCCACTGGACATAAAAATTCAGAGGTGTCCGAGCGGCGGTTCATCGTTGTGCAGCAGTTTTTCAAGCAATCGAACCAATTCTTCGTGTTCGCCGCCGGTAAGACGCGCTGCGAGGATCGCCGCATTTTGGCGGGCAAACGGGGTGCCTTTCTGAACCAGCGCGCGGCCTTTATGGGTGAGAGAGGTGCGGCGCGTGCGGCGATCACGAAGGCCGGTTTTGCGTACCAAAAGACCGTCTTTTTCCAAGTGCTGCAAAGCGCGACTGGTGGCGGCGCGGTCTATCCCGACAAAACCGGCAATTTCCGAAGGTTTGCCGAGGTTTTCATTGCCTATAGCCAGTAAAATACACCAATTAATTCGGGTTAACCCGATGGATTTTAACAAGTTGTCGAGGCGGGTTTCCTGCTGCCGTGCCACAACCGACAAGGCAAATCCAAGGGAGTGATGAAGGCGGTATGGGTCGGGTTCGGACATAGGGCATTGTTGCGGTATGAGGGCGGGTGTCAAGCGAGACGCTTTAAGACGTGGGTTAAAACCGCTTGAATATTGGCGCCGCTCTGCGCAAAGCTATGGCGTGGGTCGCAAAATTGATGCGAAACAAAATCTGGTAGGGGCGCGCGATGCAGGTGAAGGCAATTCTCTTTGACAAAGACGGCACGTTGTTTGATTTTCACGCCACCTGGAGCGTCTGGGTCGGGCGCGCTATTGTCGAGTTTTCCCAAGGTGATACCGCATTACAACGGCGTATTGCCGAAGCCACCCATTATGATTTTGAAACCCGAAAAGTGCGCCTGACAAGTCCGGTCATTGCCTGCACCAACCGTCAGGTATCGGAAAGCATTGCCGAGGTCATCCCCGGGAAATCAGTGGAAGAGGTCGAGGAATATCTGATGTTGAGTGCCGCCGAAGTGACCCAAGTGCCGGTGGTGCCGCTTGGCCCGTGTCTTGAACAATTGTCGGCGCGTGGGCTTGCCCTCGGGGTAATTACAAATGACACTGAATATTGCGCCCATGCCCATCTCGGCAAGGCGGGTATTTCGGATAAATTCCGCTTTATCGCCGGGTTTGATTCCGGTTTCGGGGCCAAGCCCGATCCCGATCCGTTGCTGGCCTTTGCGCGTGCGATGGATGTGGCCCCCGCGAGCGTGATTATGGTCGGCGATAGTGCGCATGATCTGGTGGCAGGGCGTGCGGCGGGTATGGTGACCATGGGGGTGCTGACCGGTGTTGCGCTTGAACACGATCTTGCGCCCCATGCCGATGTGATTTTGCCCGATATCGGCCATATTGATGCGTGGTTGGATCAACCGTCCTTTTGAACGGATCTGTGGGTAAATACGACGCTCTCGCAAGGAAAACGACAAAATCTGTCGCTAATGGCGCGGATCAATCTCTCTAACGGCGGTCTTTTCAAGACTGGGACGTAAAGGAGCGATCACATGGCGGATGCGGGCAAACGGACGAGATCACGGACTGGCGGGCGCGCGGGCAAGGCGTCGCGGCGCGGTGGTGCGGTGATTCAACAAATGCCGTGGCGGTTGCCGGTTAACACCGACCGTCCGACCGAACCTTTGGATGGCGACGGGGTGCAAGCGATCCATGACGGGTCCATGCGGATTCTCGAAGAAATCGGTATCGAGTTTTTGAACCCCGAAGCCGTTGATATTTTGCAAAAAGCGGGCTGCAAGGTGGATGGCACCAATGTGCGCATGGACCGTGATTTTGTGATGGAATGGATCGCCCACGCCCCGAGCCAGTTTGATGTTACCCCGCGAAATGCGGAGCGCAAGATCACCTTAGGCGGTAAACATATCCTGTTTGGCAATGTGTCGTCACCGCCGAGTTATTATGACATGCCCACCGGCAAAAAGATGTCGGGGACGCGGGCCATGTGTTCCGACCTGATCAAACTCACCCAATATTTCAACTGTATCCATTTCGCCGGTGGCTATCCGGTTGAACCTGTTGATGTGCACGCCAGTGTGCGCCATCTTGATGTGGTGCATGACAAATTGTTGCTGACTGACAAGGTGGTGCACGCCTATTCCCTTGGCAAGGAACGGGTCGAGGACGTGATGGAGATGGTGCGCATTTCCGGCGGCTGGACGGACGCGGAATTTGACGCCAGCCCCAAGATGTATACCAACATCAATTCGACCTCGCCGCTCAAACATGATTTTCCGATGATGGACGGATGGATGCGCATGGCACGGCGCGGGCAGGCCCTTGTGGTGACGCCGTTTACCTTGGCGGGCGCGATGGCGCCGGTGACCATGGCGGGCGCGGTGGCGCAATCGCTGGCCGAGGCGTTATGCGCCGTGGTTCTGGCCCAGATCATCAACCCCGGCGTGGCCTGTGCGATTGGCACGTTTACCTCGAATGTCGATATGAAATCGGGCGCACCGGCGTTTGGCACCCCGGAATATATGCGCGCCACGCAGATGACCGGCCAAATGGCGCGATTTTACGGGTTGCCGATGCGCTCGAGCGGGGTTTGCGCGGCCAATGTTCCCGATGGTCAGGCGATGTGGGAAACCAGCAATTCATTGTGGGCGGCGGTGCAATCGGGCAGCAATATGGTGTATCACGCCGCCGGTTGGCTTGAGGGCGGCCTGATTGCGTCGCCCGAAAAATTCGTGATGGATTGCGAGATTTTGCAACAAATCCAACGCTATATGGAGCCGGTGATTACCGCGACCACGCCCGATGATATCGCTTTGGATGCGATAAAATCGGTGGGCAACGACGGGCATTTCTTTGGTATTCAACATACGCAGGACCGTTACAAAACCGCGTTTTACCAACCGTTCCTGTCGGATTGGCGCAATTTTGAAGCTTGGGGTTTGGCGGGCGGCACATGGACCGCCGAACGCGCGCACCATATTTACAAGGACATCGTCAACAATTTCGAAGCCCCCCCGATGGACACCGCGATCAAGGACGAGTTGGCGGATTTTGTCGCACGGCGCAAATCCGAAGGCGGTGCCCCCACAGATTTTTGATGAAAACCGCGCCTGCTCTTGGAAGTTTGCGCATGGTGGGCTAGTTTTCGCCCCAAGTGACTCGTTTGATGTCGCGTAAAGGGAGAAAACTATGAATAATCTGCTGTCAAAAGTCGCCATTGGCGCACTTGCGCTTGGCTTTGCTACAGAAGCTATGGCCACCGAATGGAATGTTTCGGTCTGGGGTAAACGCCGCGCATTTACCGAACATGTTGAAAAACTCGCCGAACTGGTCAGTGCCAAAACCAACGGGTCGTTCACTTTGAACATCTCTTATGGTGGCTTGTCCAAGAACAAGGAAAACCTTGACGGGATTTCGATTGGCGCGTTTGAAATGGCGCAATTCTGTGCCGGCTATCACCGCGATAAAAACCCGACCATCACCGTTCTTGAATTGCCGTTCCTCGGGGTTGCCAATCTCGCCGAAGAAGTCGCGGTAAGCAGTGCGGTTTATGCCCATCCCGCCGTGCAGGCTGATCTCGCGCGTTGGAATGCGAAACTGTTGATGACCTCGCCCATGCCACAATACAACATTGTCGGCACCGGCGAACCACGCAGCACATTGGCGGCGATGGACGGTATGCGGGTGCGCGCCACCGGTGGTGTCGGCAAAGCCTTTGCAGCCGTGGGCGCTGTGCCAACATCGGTGACCGCAACCGAGGCCTATAACGCCATGGAAAGCGGTGTCGTTGATACGGTGGCCTTTGCCCCGCACGCGCATCTTGCGTTCCGCACCATTGATATCGCCGAGTGGTGGACCACAAACCTTAACCCCGGCACGGTGAATTGCCCGGTTGTGGTCAATCAAGACGCCTATGACGCGCTGACCGATGATGAACGCGCCGCATTGGACGGATCAGTTGACGAAGCGATTGCGCATTACGTTGCCAATTACGAAACTTTGCTGACCAAATGGGACGGTATTCTTGACGAAAAGAAAGTCACCCGTGTGACCATCTCTGATGATGATCTGGCCGCGTTTCGTGCCGCTGCTGCGGATCCGATCCGTGAAAAATGGATCGCCGACATGGAAGCCCAAGGCCTTCCGGGTCAGGAATTGTATGATCTGGTGGTGAAAACACTGGCCGATCAGCGCATGTAAGCGCGATCTGGAATATCTTGCGAGATTGGCCTGCCACGGGAAACCGCGGTGGGCCTTTTTAATGAAGGCTCTAGCCCGAATTATTCACCAGACTCCGGGTATTTCCTTCCGGCGCACTGGATCGGCCGGGTTGACGGCAGAGTTTTGAACTGAGTTTAGAGTGTGCGTTGAAGGTTGATATTTAGGGGGTGTTCGGGCGACTGATGCCGCATTGCTCATGGGCTTTGAGCATTGATTCGCCCGATCATCGAGATCAGCGTTTCCCGGTGCGGGCAGGCGGTCGGCAGGGCGATGCTTATGCGGGATTTCAACTGCCGGACGCGCACCGCGATCTTCAGGAACGTGCGCCGAAGAGTTTCGAACGTTGCGCTTCGCCAGCGCGAATGCTTTGGTGCTGAGCCACGCAATTTCAGCAGCAGCCAGTAGGCACTAGTGTGCAAGAACAGCCGGAACTGGTTGGCCTCCCAACGATGGCAGGAAGTGCGGTCGGATTTGGTGTAGAGTTTGTGTTCTTTGATCAGATTTTCCAGGGAGTATCCGAAACTCTGTGTATGGGGTTTAGCCCATGCGGTTTTCACGGGTCATCTGTTGAACCGTTCGGGATATAGAATAGCGAACTGATTGCGGGCGGCAACCCATTCT
>JAUZRV010000278.1 GCA_030950105.1 Rhodobacterales bacterium
TGAGGGCGGAGTCTGCCTGAAATCAGGGGAGCGGGGTAAAACAGTCGCGAAAGCGGCCGCAAAACGGCTGGTGCCGTGAACCCGAGCGGCAATCGACAACTTCCGCATGCCGAAAGCCATGTTGTTCAGAGTTTCCTTAGGGTGCATCCATTCACTGCGCAACCGGAAATGGCACATCTTGATATCGCGACACCGATGGATAGCGCCCCAAGGAGATCACCATGACGGATAAAATGCTTGCTTTCGGGCGCGATATATTGGCCGCTCAACCGTTTTCCACAATGATGGGCGCGCGGTTGGAAAAATTCGATAATGATAGCGTCGAACTGGTCCTTGATTTGCGCGATGACCATAAACAGCAACACGGTTTCGCCCATGGTGGCGTGGTAAGTTACCTTGCCGATAACGCCCTCACCTATGCCGGCGGTTCGGTTCTGGGCGATTGTTTGACCCTTGAATTCAAAATCAACTATGTTCGCCCCGCGATTGGCGAGGGCCTGATCGCACGCGCCCGTGTCACCGCAAGCGGACGACAACAGGCGGTATGCCATTGTGATATCTTTGCCGTAAAATCAGGCGTTGAAAAACTCTGTGCCACCGCCCAAGGCACGATATGGCGGGTTGATCCTGCGCCATAACGCACCTTCCATACAGAGTGACCGCCGCCCTTAAACCCGTTCAATCGCGATGGCTGTGCCTTCACCGCCACCAATGCAAATCGCCGCAATCCCGCGTTTCAATCCGCGTTTTTCCAACGCATTCAACAAAGTTACAATAATCCGCGTGCCCGATGCCCCGATTGGGTGACCAAGGGCACAGGCCCCGCCGTTCACATTCACAATATCGCGCGAAATCCCCATTTCATGCATAAACGCCATTGGCACCACGGCGAATGCCTCGTTGACCTCCCACAGATCGACATCGCCCACTGACCACCCGATGTTCGCCAGCAATTTTTGCGCAGCGGGCACCGGTGCCGTGGTAAAAAGGCCGGGCGCCTGTGCGTGGCTCGCGTGTCCCAGAATACGGGCGCGCACGTTTAACCCCTGCGCTTTGGCCGCCTCGGATGATGCCAGAACAAGCGCCGCTGCCCCGTCCGATATCGACGACGCATTGGCCGCCGTCACCGTGCCATCCTTGCGAAATGCGGGCCGCAATTGTGGAACTTTTTCGGGACGTGCCTTGGCGGGTTGTTCGTCCGCTTCAACCACCACATCGCCCTTGCGCGTGCTTAGAGTCACTGCGGCAATTTCACCGTCAAATGCCCCCGACTTTTCCGCCGCCAACGCATTGGACAGCGATTTCAACGCATATTCATCCTGTGCCTCGCGGGTAAATTGATAGGTCTCGGCGCAATCCTCGGCAAATGTGCCCATCAACCGCCCCTTGTCATAGGCATCTTCCAATCCGTCCAGAAACATATGGTCGATCACCGCACCATGGCCAATCCGCGCGCCGGCCCGCATTTTGGGCAGGATATAGGGCGCATTCGACATGCTTTCCATCCCACCGGCAATCATGATGTCGGCGTGGCCCAACGCGATCTGATCCGCCGCAATCATCGCGGTCTTCATTCCCGATCCGCACATTTTATTCAACGTTGTCGCGGGCACGTCTTCGCCCAAACCACCGGCAAATGCCGCCTGACGCGCCGGCGCTTGGCCCAAACCTGCCGATAAAACACAGCCCATCAGGACCTCGTCAACCGTTGCGGTTCCCGCCTGCTCCAACGCCGCCCGAATCGCGGCCCCGCCAAGAACGGGCACATCGACCCCTTCGAAAACCCCTTGAAACCCACCCATCGGGGTGCGCGCCGCGCCAGCAATTATCACGTCATGCATCTCGTTTTCCTTCATATTTTTCTATGAATACCAAATTGTAAGGTTTGAGGTCTAGTCATGGTTTCAACCAAACGCACAATAGGGGGATCTTATGGATCTTACATCGACCCAATTTGACAAAGTCCAAGTCGTCACAGTGAACGCGGCCCGTATCGACGCGGCCGTTGCCATCCGTTTCAAAGACATTATGCGCGGGATGACCGAATTTGGCCCCGAGCGTATCGTTCTCGACCTGAGTCAGGTTGAATTCGTCGATTCCAGCGGCCTTGGTGCGATTGTTGCCTCTATGAAACAACTTGGCAGCTCAAGCAAACTCGATTTAGCCGGATTAACGCCAACCGTCGACAAAGTATTTCGCCTAACCCGTATGGACACTATTTTTGCCATCCATGACAGCGCCGATGCCGCCGTTGCTGAATACACTCATTAAACAGGACCCGTAGTAATGGCGCGCTTGAACAGGGCAATTTCCGACCAACCAGGTGGCGGATCACCACGTGGTTCCAACGACATACGGTTTAGTTTCCCGAGTGGGGAATTTGCTGTTCGCACGGCTTTGGCAACCGTTTTATGCGGACTTCGCCATTTGGCCCTCTCTCAAGAAGAATATGGAACAATCGAACTAGTTCTCGCCGAGGTCCTCAACAATGTCGTTGAACACGCCTATGGCCCCAATGAAACTGGCCGCATTGAGATCATTTTCGTCAATGCGGCCGACCATCTCAAATTTAGCATTATCGACGAAGGCGTGGAAATGCCAAGCGGTGAAACCCCTATGGGGAAATGCGCCGACATCGACGTGCCACTCGAAGACATGCCAGAGGGTGGATTTGGCTGGTTTCTGATTCGCGACTTAACCAAAGACCTCACGTATCGGCGCGTCGGGTCCAGTAACATTCTCAGTTTCCGAATTAATATTGCAACCCAGGACTAAGTGTCTGATTAAAAACCTAACACACGATTGGAGTGGTCCGGCAAATTTGGACAGTGTGCAAGATGTATCCAACACGAACGAATGGATACGATAATGGCAAAACGACGGAACTTTTCAGACAAATTCAAAGCAACGGTGGCGCTTGAGGCGCTGCGCGGGGACAAAACGGTCCAGGAGATTGCTGCCAAGCGCCAGCTTCACCCGACGCAAGTGAGCACGTGGAAGCGTCAGGCGATTGAAGGACTGGCCGGGGTTTTCTCGGACAAGGTCAAGAAGGCTGAGAACAAGGATGGTGAGATCAAAAACTTGCACCCTAAAATTGGTCAGCTGGCGGTGGAAAATGATTTTTTGTCACAAGGGCTGAAGCGATGAGCCCGTCAGAACGCCGCGAGATGATCCGCAAGGACAACACCGACCTGAGCCTGACCCGTCAATGTAAGTTGCTCAAGATCAGCCGCTCATCGATCTACTACACGAGTTAACCGCAAAAGTTGGTGACGGAGATGATCAGGCGGCGCTTTTGGTTTGGTTTTCGATTATCTCGATCCCGTCGGAGAATGTGACGCCTTGAATGAGTTTTGGCAACTGGTTTTTGCCCCTCAATTTTAGCCATC
>JAUZRV010000279.1 GCA_030950105.1 Rhodobacterales bacterium
TGGTGCCGTGAACCCGAGCGGCAATCGACAACTTCCGCATGCCGAAAGCCATGTTGTTCAGAGTTTCCCTAACGGCGCGCGCCAATATCCGATCTAAACAATGCGTCCTGTGATCGGTAACAGCCAATCGGGGGCTTGCAATACTCTGGCAATATTTTAGCGTCACTTTATGTGGTGAACTGGCCTTGGAACACTGGGCGATTTGGAGAAAATACATGGATATCAAAGACGGCACAATTGCGATTGTCACCGGCGGGGCCTCTGGATTGGGCGGCGCTGTGGCGCGAAATCTTGCGTCGCACGGCGCGCGCGTTACCATCTTTGACATGAACGTCGAGGCGGGGACCGCGATGGCAAGCGAGATCGGTGGAAATTTCCAACAGGTCGACGTGAGCGACCCCGACAGCGTCGCCGCGGGCATGGCCGCCGTCGAGACCGCGCATGGCGGCCTCAACCTATTGGTGAATTGCGCCGGTATCGGACCAGCGGCGAAAACCGTTTCACGCGGTGAACCCCATGATCCGGGCCTTTTCGCCAAGGTGATCGGGGTGAATCTGCTCGGCTCGTTTTATTGCGCAAGCCAAGCCGCGGCTTTGATGGCCAAAGGCGCCCCTGTGACCAAAGACGGTGAACGCGGCGTCATCGTAAGCACCGCATCGGTTGCCGCCTATGACGGGCAGGTCGGGCAAGTGGCCTATGCCGCATCCAAAGGCGGCATTGTCGGTATGACCCTGCCCATGGCGCGTGACCTTTCCCAAATCGGAATTCGGGTTTGCACCGTGGCGCCGGGGATATTCATGACGCCGCTGCTCGAAGGATTGCCCGATGAAGTGAAGGAGTCGCTTGGTCAACAAGTGCCGTTCCCGTCACGTCTTGGTGATCCGTCGGAATTTGCGTTCATGGTGCAGCATATCATCGAAAACCCGATGCTCAACGGTGAAGTGATCCGCCTTGATGGCGCGATCCGCATGGCACCGCGTTAAACCGGTAACGGCCCTATTAGCCCTTCAACAGGGCGATTTACTGAAGGTTAGAAAGTTGTTGCAAATCATAGGGGTATATGAATCCTTGTTCTGAACGTCAGGCCCGGAGGTTATTATCTTGATTTCAGTTCGATCAGTTTTACGTCAGGTTCCTGATCCGCGCGGCAG
>JAUZRV010000028.1 GCA_030950105.1 Rhodobacterales bacterium
GCTCAAAGCCATTCGTAAAGCGCTGCGCACGGCCATGAGGGTCTGGCTCTACGCCGCTGCCGTCGCGCACCGCCAAGCGGATCAGATCTACAATCTGTCGCTGACCCGCACCGCGACCGTCATCTTGGGCAAAGGTGCCCGATCCATTTTGGCGCCGCAATGAACTTGGGTCTGAAATCGTCTATAGTTGGGCTTCGCATTGCAAAATTATGTTTAGAAGTTGGTCGAACCCAAAATAGCGGCCTTCATAGGTGAACCTGTTTTCATTCATTTGACTGGCTCTGCAAAGCACAGAATGCGCTCACCATTTTCATATCTTCTAGCGTCCGGCAAGGAACCTCCAGTAACGCCGGTGACGCATAGACTTCGGCCAGAATTTTGGCGCGTGATATTGCGACATTCAGGCGGTTTATCGAAAACAGGAATCCCATATCGCGAGGCATTTCTTCGGCCGAGGACGTGGTCATGGAGATCAGGCAAATTGGCGCTTCTTGTCCCTGAAACTTGTCTACCGTCCCGACCCGCGCTTTGGGTATCGCTTCACGCAAGGCGTTTACCTGTGCGTTATACGGCGCCACAATCAAGATGTCGGCCCATGTGATTTCTTTCTTTTTACCATCACGATCAGTGTATTCAGCCCCGATCAGCGCGTGGGCGCGCGTTTTAATGGCCTTCACTTCTTGCGGGCAGCTTTGCGCATTTCCACTATGGGGGAGTTTCACCATCGACGCGCCTGAAACCGTGACGCCATCTACCGTCAGGCGTTGGCTGTTAGCGCCTGCGTCACTGGTCAGGCGGCCATCATAAGCAAGGTCGCTTATCACTGTGCAAACATCCGTATGCATGCGCCGCGAGACCGGCAGGAAGACGCCTTTTCCGGTTGCCACGGTCGCGGCTTTTTCCAGCAGATGCTCTAACGAAGACTCTCCAGCATCACCTGGGTGACTGCCCAAAATGACCTGTGGCAATTGCTGGGGGTCCCCAACCAGCACGATATTTTTGGCTGACGTTGCCATCGCCAATAGATTGGCCAATCCGACCTGACCGGCCTCGTCAACAAACAGGTAGTCGAATTGTTCATCAAGACTTTCATCCGCAAAGCACCACGCCGTGCCGCCAACCACCATGTCGCCC
>JAUZRV010000280.1 GCA_030950105.1 Rhodobacterales bacterium
GGTTTGGCGATCTGGGCAAGGCCCTCAATCAGGTGCTTTCAGGGTTTCAAATCCATGCCAAGGCCTATGATCCCTGGCTTCCCCCGTCGATACTTCGCGAAAACAATGTTCGGCCCACAACCTTGGATGATGTGCTCTCCAACAGCGATTTTATCTTTGTGGTTGCCTCTGTCACCGATGGCAACAACGGGTTTCTTGATGCCGGTGCTTTTGCGTCGATGCGAAAAGGCGCCGCATTGATCCTGCTAAGCCGTGCCGAGGTTGTGGATTTTACCGCGCTGATGGATGCGGTCGAATCCGGTCATATCCTTGCCGCGAGCGATGTTTTCCCGAAAGAGCCGCTGCCCGATACCCATCGCGTGCGCACGCTGGACGGTTTCATTCGGTCCGCCCATCGCGCCGGTGCCCTTGATAGCGCGTTCAAGAAAATGGGTGAAATGGTTCTTGAGGATATGGATTTGATGGACCGCGATTTACCACCCATGCGCTGCAAACGTGCCGAACGCGAAACCGTTTCCCGCATGCGCTCCAAACCTGTTTCAACAAATTAGCGCACCGCCGCAAGGTCCGGACGCGGGTTCCGTCGCAAAAGGGTGGGTTCGCTTTTCAACACGATCGGCATTTCCTGTTAGGCAAAAATTCGCAATGACTTCCTGGGCGGTGAAGATAGCGGAAAACAGGTGGTGTTTTGATCCCTGCATGACAGGAATTAGCGCAAATACACCGTGTTTTCACCTTTGGCTTTGCCAATTTCGGCCTTGTCCATCAAACAGAATGCCGTTGAAAGACCATCGGCCACGGCTGCGGATTTTGAAACCACGCTTACTTGTGACCAAACGCCGCCGGTTTGTCCGGTTCTGGGGTCGATGATATGCCCCGTGGTGTGGGCGTTATCAAAGGTTGTCCCCAAAGGGGCCGAGGTCGCAACAGCCGCGTTTCGCAGGGTTAGGGCCTGACCATCGGCCGTGCCAAGGGTGACCTTCCAGTCGGCTCCGTCCGGCGCGTGCCCCAAGGCCGAAATTTCACCAGTGTTCACCAGAACATTTTGCACGCCATTGCTTTTGAACAACTGGGTGATTTTGTCGGCGATATACCCTTGGGCAATGCCGTTCAAAGTGAGCCCCATATTGTCCCGATCAAAAGACACCTAGCCCGAATTATTCATCAGCCTCCGGGTATTTCCTTCCGGCGCACTGGATCGGCCGGGTTGACGGCGGCGTTTTGAACTGAGTTTAGAGTGTGCGTTGAAGGTTGATATCTGGGGGTGTTCGGGCGGCTGATGCCG
>JAUZRV010000281.1 GCA_030950105.1 Rhodobacterales bacterium
TCTGTTCATCGGGATCAATCGAACCGCCACAATCGAGGTGGTCAGGGACCTGTCTGAGATGGGCGCGGGCGGGGCGGTATGTTTTGCGTCGGGATTTTCCGAGGCACAGGTCGAAGACCGAAGCGCGGCGAATTTGCAGGCGCAATTGGTTGCGGCGGCGGGCGATATGCCAATTCTGGGGCCAAATTGTTACGGGTTTATCAATGCCCTTGATGGTGCTCTCTTGTGGCCGGATCAACATGGGTGTCAGAGGGTGGAACGCGGTGTTGCGATCCTTACGCAGTCGTCCAATATTGCGATCAACCTCACTATGCAGCGGCGCGCGTTGCCGATTGCCTATGTGGTGACTTGCGGAAATATGGCGCAGATGTCACAGGCAGCGATTGCAAATGACCTGCTTGATGATCCGCGCGTAACCGCGATAGGCCTGCATATTGAAGGGTTTAGCGACCTATTGATGTGGCACACGGTTGCACAAAAGGCGCAGGCACGCGGGGTGCCGTTGGTCGCGCTCAAGGTGGGGAAATCGCAAGAGGCGCAAAAGGCCACGATTTCACATACCGCGTCATTGGCAGGCAGTGACGCAGGGGCGCAAGCGTTGCTTGACCGGTTGGGCATTGCACGGGTGGATGACCTAAGCACGTTTCTTGAGGCGCTCAAGCTATTGCATTGCGTTGGGCCGCTACCGTCGAACCGCATTGCGTCGATCAGTTGTTCGGGCGGCGAAGCGAGCCTTGTTGCCGATCTGGTGGCACCGCGAAAATTGGCGTTTCCACCGTTGAACCAAAGGCAAAAACAGTCTCTAACAAGGGCTTTGGGGCCGATGGTGGCCCTTGCCAATCCGCTTGATTATCACACCTATATCTGGCGCGACACCAAGGCGATGACGGCGGCGTGGTCGGCGATGAGTGACCCCGATATTGCGATGATATTTATCATTGTGGATTATCCGCACACCGATGCGCGGGAATGGATTTGCGCCACCGAGGCGGCGATTGCAACCCATGCGCAGACCGGCGCCAATGTTGCCGTGGTGGCAAGCCTTCCCGAATTGATGCCACCAGACGTGGCGCAGACCCTCATGGCGGCGGGCGTAGTGCCGATGTGTGGATTGTCCGAGGCGGTTGCCGCCTGCGACGCAATTGCCAATATCGCCGCCCCTGCCCCGACGCCGGCGTTGCCACCCGGAAGCGCGCGCGAGGGAGTGGTTTTAGGCGAAACAGAGTCTAAAGCCACGCTATTACAATACGGGATTGTTATTCCTGCCTCGGTTGATACGACCAAATCGCGGGCAGCGAGCGATGCCGGCCTCTTGTGCGCGCCGCTGGTGATGAAATCCGTCGGGATTGCCCATAAAACCGAGGCTGGCGGCGTGGCACTTAATCTTGACCACGAACAAATCGCTGCGGCGGCGATGCCCACCGATGAATTGCTTGTAGAAGAAATGATCATCGGGGGCGTGGCCGATTTGATTATCGGGATAACGCGTGATCCGGCGCATGGGTTTGTGTTGACGATCGGGACCGGCGGGATTTTTGCCGAGGTGATCAAAGACACGGTTTCATTGCTGGTTCCAGTGGGCGAAGATGACATAAAACAGGCTCTAACCCGCCTTAAAATTCATAAAATTCTGGCGGGGTATCGCGGAAAACCCGCCGCCGACATTGACGCGATTGTCAAAGCTGTGAACGCGTTGCAATCCTATGTCCTTGCAAACGCAACCCGCGTCGAAGAAGTTGAAATAAACCCGTTAATCTGCACCCCAACGCGCGCGGTTGCAGTTGACGCCCTGATTAAGGAAGCCAGAAAATGACGCAAGGATCACCGATAAAAACCCGCCGTGAAGGGGCCATTCTAGAGGTCACTCTGGACCGCCCCAAGGCCAATGCAATTGACCTTGTCACCTCGCGGATCATGGGACAGGTGTTTGCCGATTTCCGCGATGATCCCGACTTGCGGGTGGCCATTTTGACCGGCGCAGGGGCCAAATTTTTCTGCCCCGGGTGGGATCTCAAAGCGGCGGCGGATGGCGACGAAGTGGATGGCGATTATGGTATTGGCGGGTTTGGCGGGGTGCAGGAATTGCGCGACCTGAACAAGCCGGTGATTGCTGCCGTCAACGGGATTTGCTGTGGCGGCGGGCTTGAGTTGGCACTCTCTGCCGACATAATTTTGGCGGCGGATCACGCGCAATTTGCATTGCCGGAAATACGGTCCGGGACGGTTGCGGATGCGGCAAGTGTGAAACTTCCCAAGCGTATTCCCTATCACATTGCGATGGAACTCTTGCTCACCGGACGGTGGTTTGATGTCGAAGAAGCGCATCGTTGGGGCATAGTGAACCAGATCCATAGCGGTGACGCATTGATGGAAGCGGCGTGGGATATGGCGCGCCTTTTGGCGTCGGGACCACCGTTGGTTTATGCCGCGATCAAGGAAATCGTGCGCGATGCCGAGGACGCAAAATTTCAGGATGCGATGAACCGGATCACCAAACGGCAATTGGCCAGCGTTGACATTCTCTATGGATCAGAAGATCAATTAGAGGGTGCCAAAGCCTTTGCCGAGAAACGCGATCCGGTTTGGAAGGGGCGTTAAGGCCCCTTATACGGCGTCAAAATCAAGCACCAGTTTCGACGATGTCGGGCGGGTTTGACAGGCGAGGGTAAAACCGGCGTCGAGTTCCCATTGTTCGAGCGAATAATTCACCGCCATTTCGGCGCTGCCTTCGGAGACTTTGCAACGGCACGTGCAGCACATGCCGCCTTTGCAGGAAAAGGGCAGCTCAATACCTTGGCGCGCGGCGGCGTCAATCAGCGAGCTATCGTCGTTGGAAAAGCTGAAATCGCGGCGGGTGCCATCAAGAATAACCTCGACGGCGACACCGGCCTGTGCGGCGGCGGTGGCCTGTTCGGAACGCGGGGCGCGTTGCACTTCGCCGTCTTGAAAAAAGCGTTCAAAATGCACGGCGGATTTGTCTATACCTCGGGTATCAAGCATCTGCGCGACGTCATCAATCATGTCCCCGGGACCGCAAATATAGATGCCCTTGGCCCCCGCGAGATCAACCGCGTCGGCATCGGCCAGCGTGGCGATTTTTGCGCCGGTAACGCGACCATTTAGCAGATCAACGTCCTGTTCTTCGCGGCTCAGAATGTGAATCAGGGTGAATTTATCAAGATATTTGTCTTTTAGATTACCCAAAGCGGCGCGGAACATGATGTTTTCGGTGCGCCGGTTTCCGTAGATCAACGTGACCTCGTCACCGCGCGCCAAGACATCGGCGGCGATGGCCACCATTGGCGTGATGCCGGACCCCGCGGCAATCAACACGACGGGGCCGATTTCGTCACAGGTAAAGCGGCCTTCGGGGGGCATCACCTGCACGGTGTCGCCTGCGGCCAAATCCTGTGCAAAGGTGGAAAATGCACCGTCTTCGACATGTTTCACGCCTACGGTCATGGTGGCATCGGTGCCCTCGGCAATCGAATAGGAACGCCGGATATCGTCGCCTTTGACATCGGCGCGCAGGGTCAAATACTGCCCCGGCAAAAAGGCGAATTCGCCGGTGTGGTCTTGCGGAATATCAAAAGTAATGGCGACAGAATCGGCGGTTTCACGGGTCACGGAATGGATGGTCAGCGAATGGAACATGACGGGCCTTTCAGATGCATTTGAAGTGGTCAAAAGGTTCGGAACAGGCCTTGCAACGATAGTGCGCTTTGCAGGCGGTTGATCCGAATTCACTTAATTTTTCGGTGTTGTCGCTGCCGCATTTTGGGCAGTTAACGGTGCTTTCGCCAAATAGGGCGCTAATTTTATGGGCGGTTTTTTCGGGGGGTGATATGCCATAAACGCGAAGTTTTTCGCGCCCGATATCGCTTATCCAATCAGTTGTCCACGGCGGGGATAACACGCGTTCAATGCGGGCCTCGTAACCGGCGGATTGCAGCGCTTTGGTGATTTCTTCTTCGATCATTTGCACGGCGGGGCAGCCCGAATAGGTCGGGGAAACACCCGCCGTTGCCACGCCGTTTTCGACCCTGACCCAGCGTAAAATGCCCAATTCATCGACATTGATACAAGGCACTTCAGGGTCGGGCACAAGGGCGGCAACCGCAAATGCGCGCTGGTCTTCGGTCGAGGATTCGGGTGTCACCAGACCGCTCCGGGGTGGGCGCGATTGATGGATTGCATCACCGCAAGAATATGACCGAGGCCCTCGCCATGTAATCCTTGGCGGCCACCGGATTGGGCAAAGGTGTCTTCCTGCGGGTTCAACATGGCAAGGCCAAAGATGTGATTGATGGTCTTGTCCCACGCGGCACGCATATCGGCACGCACCGGCAAAATGCCCGCGTCTTCGGCGGCTTTTGCCGCGGCGGAACTCTGGAACAGTTCATCCACATAGGGGGCAAGATCGGTCACGGCGGTTTTCATGCGGCGCGCGCTTTCGTCGGTGCCATCGCCAAGGCGGATCACCCATTCACCGGCATGGCGAATGTGATAGGCCATTTCTTTGGCGGCCTTGCCCGCGACGCCGCGCACGACATCATCGGTGCTGTTCAACGCGGCCTGCCAATAGGGTTCCATGAAGGCGGCAAAATAGAGTTGGCGCAACATGGTGGTGGCAAAATCACCATTGGGGCGTTCAACCAGCAGGCAATTGAGATACTCACGTTCATCGCGCAAATAGGCCATATCGTCTTCGGTTTGGCCCTTGTTTTCGAGGTGCGCGGCATAGGCATAGAGCGTGCGCGCGGTGCCGATCATGTCGAGGGACATGTTGGGCATGGCGAGGTCTTCTTCGAGGATGGGCGCATGACCACACCATTCCGAGACGCGATGGCCAAGGATCAGATTGTCATCCGCCAATTCCAGAATGGCGTTTTGAAGTATCATCATATGTGCCCCACTTCGTCGGGAATTTCGTAAAATGTCGGGTGGCGATAGATTTTATCCGCCGTCGGTTCGAACGTTTCGGCGGCATGGTCGGGATCGGACGCGGTGATTGCGTTGGACGGAACCACCCAGATCGAGGTGCCTTCGGCGCGCCGCGTATAGACATCGCGGGCGGCATCAAGCGCCATGACTTCGTCAGGGGCATGCAGCGAGCCGACGTGTTTATGCGCAAGGCCGTTGCGCGGGCGAATGAAGACCTCCCAAAGGGGGGTGTTTGGCGTTGCGTTGGTCATTCTGCGGCTTCCTTTCGGGCGTTTCTTTTGGCGGCGTGGGCAAGGGCGGCTTCGCGCACCCATGCGCCATCGTCGTGGGCCTTTTGACGGGCTTTTATGCGGTCGACATTCATGATGCCGTGGCCTTTGACCACGTTCCAGAATTCGGTCCAGTCAATTGGCCCGTGTTCGTAGGATTGTTTATCTTCGTCCCAACGCAAATCGGGATCGGGCATGGTAAGACCCAGATACTCGGCCTGTGGCACCGTCGCGTCGATAAATTTGCGGCGCAGGGCATCGTTGGAAAAGCGTTTGATTTTCCATTTCATAGATTGTTCGGAATGGGCGCTATCGCCATCGTGCGGGCCAAACATCATGATCGAGGGCCACCAGATCCGGTTGAGGGCATCCTGCGCCATCTGTTTTTGCGCGGGCGTGCCACGGCAAAGTTCGATCATGATTTCGTAACCCTGGCGCTGGTGGAAACTTTCTTCTTTGCAGACCCGGATCATGGCGCGCGCATATGGGCCGTAGGAGCAACGGCAAAGGGCGATCTGGTTCATGATGGCGGCACCATCCACCAGCCAACCGATGGCCCCCATATCCGCCCAACTCAGGGTCGGATAGTTGAAGATCGACGAATATTTGGCTTTGCCCGACAGCAGTTCATCGGTCATCTGTTCGCGGCTGACACCCAGTGTTTCGGCGGCGGAATAGAGATAGAGACCATGCCCGCCCTCGTCCTGCACCTTGGCCAAAAGCGCGGCCTTGCGTTTAAGCGACGGGGCGCGCGTGATAAAATTTCCCTCGGGCAGCATACCGACGATTTCGGAATGTGCGTGTTGGCCGATCTGGCGAACCAAAGTGCGCCGATACCCGGCGGGCATCGGATCATTGGGTTCAATTTTTTCCTCGGCGTCGATACGTTTTTGGAAAGCTTCCAGAAACTCGGGTGTTTCGTCAGAGCTGCCATCAGCACCGATTAAACCTTGGGAATACATCGCACGTCTCCTATGTCAGGTAGGATGCCTATACGTTACAAAAGTTAACCTGTATACACTTTTTTGTAACACTTGCATATAATGCGCCCTTAACCCATTACGGTTAAATGGAAAAAACTTTGCTTGTCTTTGGCTATGGGTATAGCGCGCGGGTGTTGGGGCGGGCGTTGCTTGCCGAGGGGTGGACCATTTATGGCACCACACGAAACCCCAATGAAATGAACGCGTTACGTGATATTGGCGTGCGTCCGGTGTTGTGGCCGGGGGGGGATTTCGGCGATGCGTTTGCCAATTGCAGCCATGTTCTGGTGTCGGCGGCCCCTGATGCGGATGGTGATCCGGTGTTGCGGGAATTTGCCGAAAATATCACGGACATGCCGAATCTAAAGTGGCTTGGCTATCTATCGACCATCGGGGTTTATGGCGATCGTGCCGGTGGCTGGGTTGATGAAGCTAGCGATCTTTTGCCCGCGACCAAGCGCGGAAAATTGCGGGTTGAGGCGGAAAACGCATGGCGGGCGATTGACGGGTTGCCCCTGCATATTTTTCGGCTTGCGGGGATTTACGGTCCCGGACGCGGCCCGTTTGCCAAGGTTAAAAACGGCACCGCGCGGCGGATTATCAAAAAGGATCAGGTATTTAGCCGGATTCATGTGGATGATATTGCATCCGTAGTTATGGCGTCGATTGCGCGGCCCAATGTGGGGACGGTTTATAATGTATGCGACGATGATGCCGCGCCACCGCAAGATGTGATTGGATATGCCGCCAAGTTGCTTGGCACGGAAATGCCGCCCGCGATTGACTATGACACCGCCGACATGACACCGATGGCCCGCAGTTTTTATGCCGAATCGAAAAAGGTGCGCAATGACCGGATCAAAGAAGAATTAGGCGTGGTTTTGAAATATCCAACCTATCGCGAAGGATTGGCGGCGCTTTTGGATGGTGAATAGCGCTTTAGGCGCGCTGATCCTTGATCTGGGCAATGTTGAGAACCTCGAGAACTTTGCGCTGGATATCAGGGGCATTTAGACCGGCCGAGGCATAGAGATCATCGGGATTTGCCTGATCCAGAAATAAATCAGGCAAAACCATTGAACGGTATTTGAGGCCGTCGTCAAACACGCCCTCATCCGCCAATAATTGCGCCACATGCGCGCCAAAACCGCCAACTGCGCCTTCTTCGATGGTAATCAGCGCCTCGTGATCGGCGGCGAGGGACAGGATCATATCGCGGTCCAGAGGTTTGGCAAAACGGGCGTCGGCAATCGTGGGTGTGATACCTTGGGCAGCGAGGGATTCGGCGGCTCTTAACACTTCGCCAAGGCGGGTGCCAAACGACAGGATTGCCACGCGTGCGCCGGTTTGCACGATGCGGCCCTTGCCGATTTCCAAAGGCACGCCGATTTCCGGCATATCAACGCCAAGGCCTTCACCGCGCGGATAACGAAAGGCAATCGGGCCACTATCATGCGCGGCGGCAGTGGCGACCATATGGACCAATTCGGCCTCGTCTGCGGCGGCCATCACCACCATATTGGGCAGGTTGGCCATGAAAGCGATGTCAAAACTACCGGCGTGGGTGGCCCCGTCGGCCCCGACATATCCGGCACGGTCAATGGCAAACCGCACGGGCAGGTTTTGAATGGCGACATCATGCACGACCTGATCATAGCCGCGTTGCAGGAAGGTGGAATACATCGCGCAAAACGGTTTCATCCCGCCAGCGGCCAAAGCGGCGGCAAAGGTCACGCCGTGTTGTTCGGCAATGCCGACATCAAAGCAGCGCGAGGGGTAGCGTTCTGCAAACAGGTTGAGACCGGTACCATCGGGCATGGCGGCGGTAACAGCACAGATTTTGTCGTCAGCCGCCGCATGATCAACCAAAGCGCGCCCGAAAACCGAGGTATAAGACGGCGCATTTGACGGGGATTTCACCTGTTCGCCGGTCAGGACGTTAAATTTTGCGGTGGCGTGGCCGCGATCCATGGCGCGTTCGGCAGGGGCATAACCTTTGCCCTTTTTGGTCAAGACATGAATCAATATCGGGCCGGTGGCGCGTTGTTTGACGGTGCGCAACACCGGCAGCAATTGTTCGAAATCATGGCCGTCAATCGGGCCGATGTAGGAAAATCCGAGTTCTTCGAATAATGTGCCGCCAACGGCCATACCTTTGAGCATTTCCTTGGCGCGTTTGGCCCCGACCCGAAACGGTTCGGGAAGGAGAGACACCGCGCCCTTTGCTGCGGCTTTGAATTCCTGAAACGGCTCACCGGCATACATGCGGGAAAGTGAGGCGCTTAGGGCGCCAACCGGCGGGGCGATCGACATTTCATTGTCATTAAGGATCACGAACAGCCGTTTTTTGAGGTGTCCGGCGTTGTTCATCGCCTCGAACGCCATGCCTGCCGACATCGACCCATCGCCGATCACCGCAATGGCATCACCAAGACCAGCATCACAATTGCCGCCCAGATCACGCGCCACGGCAAAGCCGAGAGCGGCGGAAATCGAGGTTGAACTATGGGCCGCGCCAAAAGGATCAAAAGGCGATTCGCTGCGTTTGGTAAAGCCGCTCAACCCGCCCTTTTGGCGCAGGGTGCGGATGCGATCACGACGTCCGGTGAGGATCTTGTGAGGATAGGATTGATGCGACACGTCCCAGATGATTTTGTCTTTGGGGGCATCAAACACCGCGTGCAGAGCGACGGTAAGTTCCACGACACCAAGCCCCGCACCGAGATGCCCGCCGGTTTCGGACACCGCCGATATGGTCTCGTTGCGCAGTTCATCGGCCAGTTGGCGCAATTGGGGGTCTGACAGGACCTTCATATCCGCAGGCAGATGGATCGTGTCGAGAAGCGGTGTTTCGGGGCGATCGGACATATCTACCCCTCCTTACAGGGTCAGAACGAGTATAAAATCAACTTTGGCGTGCCGTCACAAATTGTGCTGCTTGCCGAAGCGTATCGGCCTTTCCTGCGTAGGGGTCAAGCGCGGTGCAGGCCTGATCGACAAGCTCGGCGGCGCGTTGGCGTGCGCCATCAAGGCCAAGCAGAGAAACGAAGGTGGCCTTGCCGGCATCGGCATCTTTTTGCAAGCGTTTGCCGGTTTTCGCCTCGTCGCCGGTCACATCGAGAATGTCATCGGCGATTTGAAACGCAAGTCCAAGGGCATGGGCATAAGTGCCAAGCGGTCCGGTGTCAGCGCGCGCCATAATCGCGCCAGCAGTGGCCGACCATGTAATCAGCGCCCCGGTTTTGCCCTCTTGCAAGGTGGTAATCTGGTCAAGAGTGAGCGGCGTCGTCGCGGTTTCGGCGGCAATATCTTGTGCCTGCCCCAACACCATGCCGCGCGCGCCCGCCGCAATCGTCATCGCATGGATCAGGTCGATACGAACCTGCGCGCTCGGGTGGCAATCGGGTGTGGTCAGCAATTCAAAAGACAGAGTTTGCAGCGCGTCCCCGGCAAGAATGGCGGTGGCCTCGGTCCATTTTTTGTGAACGGTGGGCCGCCCGCGCCGCAGGTCGTCATCATCCATTGCCGGCAGGTCATCGTGGACCAAGGAATAGCTGTGCATACATTCAATCGCGGTGGCCGGCCAAATCGCGTTTTCAGGGGCTATTCCGTGCAAATCGGCACCTTCCAACACCAAAAACGCGCGCAGATGTTTGCCGCCTTGCGCAGTATAGCGCATGGCATCGGCAATATCGCTTTTGGGCAGGGCAAGCACAACATCGAGGTGATTTTGCACCTGCTGTTCGGCCTGTTTTAATCGCTGGTGAAACAAATCATTGCCCGTCGACAGGGGTTGTGCCGGTCGCCTGCCCACTGCCATCAAGAGTGATTGCAGCCACTTTTTCTTCGGCATCCTTGAGTTTGCTTTCGCAGCGTTTTTTAAGTTCCGCACCGCGTTCATAAAGTTTGATTGAATCCTCAAGCGCGACATCGCCACGTTCAAGTTGACCTACAACGGTTTCAAGTTCCGCCATCGCGGTTTCAAAAGACATCTCGGAGACGGGTGTATCGGGCATTTGGAATCCTTTGGAGCGGTGTAGCGTCCATACTAACGAGGGTCGGACCAAGGATCAATTCGGCAATCACGTTATCGTTGGTTCAATCCCATCCGGCTCGCGTGCCAAGATGCTTCGGCGTGCGAGGAAATGCCCAACTTGCGGTAGATGTCTTTGATATAGCTGGCGACCGTGCTTTTGGTGAGGCCAAGTTCGGTGGCGACCTCGGCGTTGCGCAATCCGCGGCTGATCAAACTGAGCACGTCTTTTTCGCGGTTGGTCAAGGCCGGGCTATCGTCGTCAAACGGGCCGGTCAGGCGGAAATGTTCCATAATGCGTTTGGCAATGGACGGGGAAAGCGCGGGGATTCCCGATGAAATCTGGCGTAATTGGCGGATCAACACCGCCTCGGGTTGCTCTTTGAGAAGATACCCATCGGCCCCTGCTGCCAAGGCCGCCACGATATAACTGTCGTCGGCGATCACCGTGGTTACGATGCATTTGGCGGCACTTCCATTGCGACGCATTTCACGCAACACATCAAGACCGGAACCGTCGGGCAGCATCAGATCAAGCAAAGCAAGATCATAATCACGGCTTGCGGCGGCGGCGATTCCGGTTGCGCAATTGGGGGCCAAATCAACCCAGATGCCATCAAAGGCCGATTTCAGAAGCCGGGCAAGCCATTCGCGGGTTTCGGCCACATCTTCGAGGATCAGGGCGGTTTTCATAGGGCCTCGTCATGGTTGGGTATAGGGTTTATCGGGATGATACAGCGGATCAAAATGCCGGTTTCGGGTGGTTGGCGGCGGGTGAATTCCAGTGATCCGTTCAGGGTTTCAACCCGTTCGGCAAGATTGCGCAAGCCATTGCCGGATTTCACGGTTTCAGAGTCAAATCCACGACCGTTATCTTCTATTATTATCCGCAGAGCCACGGAATCATGGGTAATCGCGATGCGCAAATTTGTGGCGTCCGAATGGCGCACGACATTGCTTGCTGCCTCGCGCAGGACCGCACGCAGGGTTTGGGACACTTGCGGCGGCGGCGGTTGGGTGACGGTTTCATCAAGCCGCCAATCCAGCGCGATATCACATGTGGCAAGCAATTCGGAAATCTCGAGGCGCAGTTCAACAATGGTTTCGGATAATGGTTTATCTGGATCGGCGGAATTGGCCACGATATCGCGCAAATCCGACAGGGCCTCGCGCACGAGGGCGTCTTTGCGCGGTATATCGCGGGCATGCAGCGCGCCGAGCAATTGAATACCGATATTGTCGTGCATATCGCGTGCAATGCGGGTGCGTTCCTTGAGAACCCCGTCTTCGAAGGCATCACGACTGCGCAGGGAATGGCGCAGCACGCGGGTCAGGCTGCTTACGGTTTCCATGTCGCGCACCGAAAACAGGCGGCGGCCATTGGATTTCCATTCAAGGCGCAGCGCAGGCAGCCGGTCAATCGCGGGAACGGACAACGCGCGGCCTTCATTTTCGAGACGCGGCGCGATCCGGTCGTTTTCGTTTTCCGACAGGCCCAGCGGTGAAAACAAACCTTGCAACAGCGTCTTCCAGCGTTCGATTTGCTGTGCACGCGAAGTTGACGAGTTATGACTGAATCTGGTGTTTCGGGGATTTGAAGGTTGGCGGCGTATCTGGTTGAATTGTTGTTGAACGACAGCATCCCAACCAAAGAAAGATACACCACCATGGAAACGAGTAACATTGTTGATTTTGCCCGTCGAG
>JAUZRV010000282.1 GCA_030950105.1 Rhodobacterales bacterium
CCAACCCCGGCGTATTTTCCGGCAACACCTATACCGAAGCCGTCAAAAATCGCGACCTTTACCACAATGACGATTACCTGCGTTCAGGCGATTTGGGGCGGTTGGACAGTGACGGCTATCTCTGGATCACCGGACGCGCCAAAGACCTGATTATTCGGGGGGGCCATAATATCGACCCCGCCGAAATTGAAGACGCGCTTCTGGCCCATCCCGATGTGGCCTTTGCCGGCGCGATCGGCCAACCGGACGCCCATGCCGGCGAGGTGCCCTGTGCCTTTGTCGAGCTTATTGATGGTGGCACTGTGGACGCTGCGGCATTGTTGGAGCATTGCAAAATCCATGTGCACGAACGTGCCGCCATGCCAAAATATATCGAGGTCTTGGATGAGCTGCCCAAAACCGCCGTTGGCAAGATTTTCAAACCGGATTTGCGCAGATCCGCAATCACACGAATTTACAACGCTGCCTTGAAAAAGGCCGGTGTCGAGGCGCGGGTGACGTCAGTGATTGATGACAAAAAACGCGGGTTGGTCGCGCAATTAACCTGCACAGGCGCGGATGATGCGGAGGTAACTGCAGTTCTCGGGTCCTTCACGCGGCCTTGGGAATGGGTGAAATAACCCCGATTTTCCACACTACAAAATTTTCCACACTACAAAAAGGGCGCAGCGAGATGATCGCTGCGCCCTTTTTCGTTTATTGGCTATCGCGGTTCTAATTTCCGTAAGCCACCGCAGGCAACCAAGTGGTCATGGCCGGAAAGAAAAACACGATCAGTAACCCAAAGATCTGTAGCAACACAAAGGGTATGATGCCTTTGTAAATATGCAGCAAACTGATCTCTGGCGGGCACACGCCCTTGAGGTAAAACAAGGCAAAACCGACCGGTGGCGTCAGGAAAGATGTTTGTAACGTCACCGCCACCAGAATAGCAAACCAGACAACCGACGGATTATCCACAACACCAAACCCTTCGACCGGAAGATTGAGACCAATCACCACCGGCAACATCAAGGGCATGATGATCAGGGTGATTTCAATCCAGTCGAGCAAGAACCCGAGTAAAAAGATGATGAACAGGATAAACGCAATGACCATATAGGGATTGTCGAACGAGCCAAGCACCAGATTTTCGATGATTTCATCCCCGCCATAGCGGCGCAGAACCAGGGCAAAGAAATTTGCGGCGATAAAAATACCGACGATATAACCCGCCGTATTAAGCGTCTGCCGCATCACATCGAGGAAAACCCGAAAGCTTAGGTTGCGGGCGACAAGGGCTAGAAACGTTGCCCCCAAGGCCCCGAGACCCGATGCCTCGGTCGGTGTCGCAAGGCCAAAGAAAATGGAGCCGAGAACCAGCAAGATAAGCCCCATAGGTGGCACCACAGACGCGGCAACATCAAACAGGATTTTGGCGGTGACGGGTTCTCGATTGTCGGGGATCGGCATCGATTTTGGCGATATAAGCCCGTAAATCACGATATAGATTATATAAAGCGCGCCCAGCAAGAGACCGGGGAATAATGCGCCCATAAACAAATCACCCAAAGAAATGGCGAGCTGATCCGACATGATCACCAACATGATTGAGGGCGGGATCAAAATACCCAAGGTGCCCGAGGCGGCGATCGTCCCGGTGGCGATAGGTTTGGCATAGCCCTGTTCCATCATAGCCGGAATACCCATCACACCGAGCAACACCACCGAGGCGCCAATGACGCCGGTAGACGCCGCAAGAATGATACCGATCAACATGACAGACAGCGCCAAACCGCCCTTGAGCGCGCCAAACAACACCTGCATAGAGCGCATCATTTTCTGCGCCACGCCCGACTGATCGAGCATCAACCCCATGTAGATAAACATCGGTAATGCCACCAGAACGGGGTTTTTAATGATACCGCCAAAGAAGCGGCCACCAACAACAGAGAGCTTGGTATAGGTGATTCCGGTGCGGTGGAAGGCGATATATTCGTTGATCGCCTGGCGGGCCGGATCAAGCAGGAACGCACCGATCAGCGCGAATATCAGGCTGACTCCAACCAGAGCGTAAACCACAGGGATGCCGCGAAACAGCATGACGATGAAGGTCCCGAACATGGCCAAAACCATCCATTGGTTCAAGTCCATGACCGAACCGAGAACTGACAGAATTTCCATTATCTCAGACTTTCGTTGTGGTGCGTCGGCTTAGCACAAGGCTTGCTACGGCAAGTAAAATGATAACCCCGAGACCATACCAGATGGTAGGTTCAAGCAGCGGATCTTTGGAGACGCGGCGGGTGTGCAAATCGGGTTTGGTCAAATGGACAACCCACCACAGGGCATAGTAACTGGCCCGTTCGGCGAGAAACCAGACAGCGGGTAATGCGGATAAAATCACACTCCACAAGGCCGGTGTTGTCAGGGTTTTCAGATGCCGGATCAGCGCCGAAAATGCCGCGACAATGGCCAAAGAAAACAGCACCGGAATCAGCATTTTCAACATGAACAATCCGTGCAAACCATTGGGGCTATCCGAGCCTTCGCGCGCGACAAACGACGCATAGGCATAATGGATCAACACATCGTTCATCAGGATTAGAAATGGTAGCAGGCACCAACCCAGCGCAAAAAGTTCTATTTTCGCTTTTTTGGCGGCAGAGTAATTGGCGTGAAAAATATCAACGCGCACATGGCTTTCGGTGGTGATGGCATAGCCGAAACCGGTGAGCAGGGCGGACCCGTAAATCCACCACTGGGCGTCATCAAGCCAAGCCTGATTATGACCGGCTTTGCGCAGGAAAACCTGCGCAACAATCGCCAGCATCAGGATTGGAAACATCCACGCAGCGATGTTTCCAACATTGATCATCAAGCGGTCCCCCCACAGATGGGTGGCGCGTTCGCGCTCTCCCGGGTCGGAAATATCGGCAACGTGATCAATGGTATCGGACGCAACATGATGCAGCGTCTCGGCGTAGTCCTTGGACATTTTGAGCCCTCCCCAGCCTCAAACAAGTCTCAAAAAACGGTGGCCATGATACACCATGGCCACCGTGATTGATGTCGCTGTTACCTTAGCGTTTCATGTAGATATTGCTCGACCATACTTTGTAGCCTTCGCGGTATTCTTGCAGATCCGCCCATACTTCTTGAAAGAAGGGGTCGCCATCGGACAGTTCGGTCACAACTTCGCTCCATGCGCCGCTAAATGCGCCCATCATTTCATCATTCCACTGCTTCAGGATCACGCCGTTTTCTTCGGTCGCTTCCACCATGGCTGCAAAATTGGTGGCTTCGCCTTCTGCGAGGTTTTTGGTAATTGTAGCCAGACAAGCAACTTCGATTTGTGCCTGTCCGGTTTCACCAAGGTCGTCCCACACATCTTTGTTGATTAGCAATTCAAACAATGTCGAAGGTTGATGCCAGCCGGGGAAATAGTTGTATTTTACCAACTTGTGAAACCCGAGACGCGCATCAATACGCGGCATGGAGAATTCGGTTGCATCAATCGCACCGCGTTCAAGCGCCGGAAAAATATCACCCCCCGCCAAGAGCGAAGTCGATACGCCCAGTTTTTGCATTACTTTGGCACCCAGACCAAAGAACCGCATGTTCAAACCTTGCAGGTCTTCTACCGAGTTAATTTCATTTTTGAACCAACCGGATGTTTCAGGGGCGATCAGACCACAGGGGGTGACATGCACATTATAGCCATTGTCGTCATACATTTTCTGCCACAGCTTGGCACCGTCATCATAGAGAATCCAGCCAAGGAATTCGCCCGCTTCCGGCCCGAATGGCACAGCAGCAAACAGCGATGCCGCCCCGATTTTACCCTGCCAGTAGCCCGAAGTCGCATAAGAGGCATCAACCGACCCGTTAGAAACCGCATCAAGTGCTTCCAATGTCGGAACCAGTTTACCGGGGTCGAAATGCACAATTTCGACGTCGGATGAAATGTTATTCATCATAACTGAAAAGTCGACAGCGGCAGTGCCAAGGATCGGCAGGTTTTTACCAAAAGCCGATGTCATTTCAATCGTGGTTTGCGCTGTGGCCACGCCGCCCATCAGGGCAAGGCTGGCAACAGCCGAAAGTAGTTTGTTTTTCATAGTGTCCTCCCAAGAACATTAACCGACAAACAGCCGGTGATTTGGCAATCTTCGTTGCTCTTGAATTGGTAAAGTATTTTGACCGAAATGCAAGTTGGAGTTACCAAAATCCCTGTTTTTTTCGCTGTTTTTCTTGAGGTATTTGGTTTTTTTCGTTTTATGAGAGCCATCCAGCCCCAAACAGAAAAGGCCACCGCAAAGGAGTGATCTTTGCGGTGGCCAATTGAATTTTTCGGAGTGTTCTTGCCAGGGTTTTTTTGAGCTTTAGAAATCCACTTCGATTGCCACGCCCTTTTCAATGGCCAAATCAACCGCTGCCGATGCGACGGCCAAATCTTGCAGACCAACGCCGGTGCCGTCAAATAAGGTAATTTCATCATCCGAACTTCTGCCCGCGTGATCACCGTTTATAACGCTGCCCAGCTCAATAATATCGGCCTCTGATTTGGTGCCGTCGGCCACCGCATGCTGACATTCGCCGATGCTGATCGATTGTGCAATTTCATCGGTGAATACGGTTGCACGGGCAACGAGTGCGGCCTCGACCTCTTGTTTGCCCTTGGTGTCGGTGCCCATACACGCAATGTGGGTGCCGGCCGTGACATGTGCGTTCATCAGGCTTGGCGAAAACGCGGACGTGATTGAAATGATAACATCGGCTTCGGCACCAAGTTGATCAAGCTCGACCGCCTCGAAGGGCAGGTTAAGTTCAGCCGCAAGATCGGCAAGACGCGAGAGCATTTCAGGATGGTAATTCCAGCCGATTACCTTTTCAAAATCGCGCTGTTCAACCGCTGCCCGCATTTGAAATGTGGATTGATGTCCGGCGCCGATCATGCCCAGAACCTTTGAATCCTTGCGCGCCAGATGTTTGATCGAAACCGCAGACGCCGCCGCGGTGCGCAGCGCGGTAAGCAAGTTCCCCCCCACCAATGCTTTGACTTTGCCGGTATCGGCATCAAACAAAATCACGGTAGATTGGTGATTTGTCAGGCCTTTGGCCTCGTTACCCGGCCAATATCCACCGGATTTAAGGCCCAGCGCGAGGCTTTCACGATCAAAACCCGATTTGAACCCATATAGGGCGTCGGCGTGGCCGATGGATTCACGGATAACCGGAAAGTTATAGGCGTCTTTGCGCGACATGGCGGCAAATACCGCCTCGACTGCGGCAAAAGATTGATCGCGACCAATGAGATCGGCAATTTCTTTTTCTGGAACAATAATCATGTTGTGTCTTTCATATGAACTTGTAGCGGGACCGCTCCGTGAGTGGTGGCCCCGCCTTCCCAATCGTCGGGATTAATAGGCTTTTCCGCGTGCAGATACCGGCCACAAAGTTTCAACTTTGCCACCCCGAACACCGACATACCAATCATGCACATTACAGGTCGGATCACAGTGACCGGGCACAAGGCGCAGCTTGTCGTTCACTTTCAAAACGCCATCGGGATCACCAACCACCCCGTGTTCGTCCGAACATTTGAGGTATTCCACCTTGTCATCGCGCCCATAAACCGTTGGCAGGCCGCTATCGACCGATTGCGCCTTGAGACCGGCATCAACAATCGCTTTGTCGGATTTTGAATGGCTCATCACCGAGGTCAGCAAGAACAGGGAATTTTCCCATTCACCGTCATCAATGCGCTTGCCTTCTTTGTCGAGGATACGGCCATAATCGGCATCCATGAACGCATAAGACCCACATTGCAGTTCGTTATATACGCCCGAGTTGCCTTCGAAATAATATGATCCGGTGCCGCCGCCGCCAACAATATCACATTCAAGGCCCTGCGCCTTGAGCGCGGTTACGGCATCGGCAACCATCGCAACCGCAATGTCGATTTTGGCTTCGCGGTCGGTGTATAGGTCCATGTGCTGCATCGCGCCCTGATAGGCCTGAATACCGGCAAATTTCAGATTGTCCGCAGAATCAATCAACTTGGCAATATTCACCACATCCTGGGATGTGGTCACGCCACACCGTCCCGCGCCGCAATCAATCTCGACAAGGCACTCGAGTTGGGTGCCGTGTTTTTGCGCCGCCGCCGCCAGATCGGCGACATTTTCAGGATCATCCACACAGACCAGAATACGCGCGCCAAGTTTTGGCATCCGTGCAAGGCGGTCAATTTTCATCGGGTCGCGCACTTGGTTGGATACCATCACATCCTTGATGCCACCGCGCACGAACACCTCGGCTTCTGATACTTTCTGACAGCAAACACCGACAGATGCGCCCAGTGTTTCCTGCAATTTGGCCACATCAACGGATTTGTGCATTTTCCCGTGGGCGCGGTGGCGCACACCCATTTCCGCCGCCAGATCACCCATTTTTTTCACGTTGCGTTCCAGTGCATCGAGATCAAGGATCAAACATGGCGTTTGAATGTCTGCCTCGTCCATACCGGGCAGAGCAGGCACATCATAACCGACTTCGAGTCCGGCAAAATCATCTTGAATGTTCATTGTTTGCGTTCCTTATTTTATTTTTATGTTTTCATCCAAGGCAAGCTGCCCAGATCGACGTTGCCGCCCGTGATAATGATACCGACGCGTTTCCCCGCAAAGATATCTTTGTTTTTCAATATGGTCGCCAATGGCACGGCACTACTTGGTTCGGCCACGATTTTGAGGCGCTGCCAGATCAGATACATCGCGTCGATAATCTCTTGTTCTTCGGCAAGCAGAATATCAGTGACATGATTGGAAACAAAATGCCACGTCAGATCCTTGAGCGGCACCTTGAGACCATCGGCCACCGTCACCGGCGCGTCGTCGGCAATGATATGACCCGCTTTGAAACTGCGATAGGCATCATCGGCCTGCTTGGGCTCGGCGGCAAAAATCTGTGTGTCCGGCGCAATATTTGAAAGTGTCAAACAAGTGCCGGACACCATCCCGCCACCACCAATTGGCGCGACAACCGCATCAAGACCGCCGGTCTGTTCGATCAATTCGCGCGAACATGTCGCTTGCCCGGCAATCACGCGGGGATCGTTATAAGGGTGGATGAAATCAGCGCCGGATTTGGCAACAACTTCGGCAAACACCGCTTCGCGCGACGAAGTGCTTGGCTCACATTCGACCACTTCACCGCCATATCCGCGCACCGCTGCTTTTTTGGCTTCGGGGGCGGTGCGGGGCATTACCACTTGGGCGCGGATGCCACGGCGACCCGCCGCATAAGACAGCGATAGCCCGTGATTTCCCGATGAATGGGTCGCCACGCCGCGCGCCGCCTGTGCGTCATCAAGGCCAAAAACCGCGTTGCTCGCCCCGCGCGCCTTGAACACGCCGGCCTTTTGAAAGTTCTCGCATTTAAAGAACAATTCAGCACCCGTCAGATCGTTGAAAAACGTCGAGGTTAGAACCGGGGTCTGATGCACATGTGGTTTGATGCGGGCATGGGCGGCAAGGACATCGTCATAGGTGGGAATGATCATCGGAATCCTCAAGCAGCTTGTGACAGTGTGGCGTCGGCACTTTGGCGGAAATATTCCTGTGCGGCCGCCACACCAGAGCCGAGAGTGATCGGATAATCAAGGTCTTTCATTGCCATCTCGATCGTGGCCAAACCCGATAACACCATCACATCGGTGAGCGACCCAAGGTGCCCGATGCGAAACGCGCGCCCCGCCATTTCCCCAAGACCAACCCCGAAGGACACCCCGTATTTGTCATAGGCGTGGTTGGTTAACACGTTGGAATCAAAACCCTCGGGCACGTAAATCGCGCTCACGCTATCGGAATTGAGATCCGGTGTTTTGGCACAAAGCGTCAGACCCCACGCCGCCACAGCACGGCGCACGCCTGTCGCCAACCGGTGATGCCGCGCATAGACATTTTCAAGGCCTTCTTCAAACAGCAAGTCAAGACTGGCCCGCAGGCCAAAGATCAATTGCAGGGGCGGCGTATAGGGAAAACCGCCATTGGCATTGGCCCCGAGCATATCTTTGAAATCAAAGAAGCAACGTGGGCAAGTCGCGGTTTGGGTGGCCTGCAACGCCTTTTGGCTTACGGCGACAATGGCCATGCCAGTGGCCAGCATAAAACCCTTTTGCGAGCCGGAAATAGCCAGATCAACGCCCCAGTCATCCATGCGGAAATCCATCGAGCCAAGCGAACTTACACAATCCACATAGAGCATCGCCGGATGATTGGCGCCATTCATCGCGCCGCGCACCGCCCCGACATCGGACAGAACGCCGGTGGCGGTTTCATTATGCGTGACCAGAACCGCCTTGATCTCGTGATCGGTGTCGGCGGCAAGGCGCGCGCCAAACAGGTCGGCAGGTGCGCCGGTGCCCCACTCACATTCTATCACCTCGACATCGAGCTTATGACGCTGACAGAGATCAATCCAGCGGTGGCTAAACATCCCGTAGCGCGCAATCAAAACCTTGTCGCCGGGGGATAATGTATTTGTCACCGCCGCTTCCCATCCACCTGTTCCGCTAGAGGGAAATGTGATAATCTCGGCGCTGGTGGTTTTGAACACTTTTTTCAAATCATCCAGAACCGGACGCAGAACATCAACAAAATCCGGCGCGCGGTGGTCCATTGTCTGAACGTGCATGGCATTGCGCAATGGATCAGGAATATTGGTCGGGCCGGGGATGAAAACCGGATTTTGGCCGAGATGATAATTGGACATGACGATTCTCTTGGGTTGTGGAAGGTTGTCCCTAGCTTGCACCGCCCAAATCTTTTTTTCAATTTTTCTGAAAAAATATTCTATTATTGGCGGTTAATTGGTATTATGTTGAAATCTAAGGTGAATTATTTTTCCATTTCCAAACTGCCGGACGTTTCTGAAATGACGCTTCCGGCACAGATGCCACATCTAACCCGAATTGGAGACCCCCTCTTGCCCCAGCCCCCCGAGCGTTCCACCGACCCTGCCCCCGAAAAACGCAAACGCGGGCGGCCCCGAAATACCACGCCAAACACGACCGGCGGCACCGTGCAGGCCCTGGACCGCGGATTGGTTATCCTTGAGGCGCTGGCCCGCCGTCGTGCCGCAACCCTAAGCGATCTGGCGACGGATGTGGACATGCCGCCATCGACCGTGCATCGGATATTGGCGACGCTGCAAAATCACGGGTTTGCTGATTTTGACACGAGTCATCAGGTGTGGGCCATCGGAATCGGCGCCTTTCGCGTCGGGAGCACCTTTCTTGCGCGTTCGAACCTTATCGAGGCCTCGCAAAAGATCATGCGCGCCTTGATGGAGCAAACCGGCGAAACGTCGAATCTTGGCATAGCGGACGACGGGCATATTGTTTTTATCTCGCAGGTCGAAACCCACAATCCTATCCGCGCATTTTTCCGATCTGGCACCAGAAGCCAAATGCACGCTTCGGGCATTGGCAAGGCGATTCTCGCGAATATGCCCAACCGCGACGTGGCGCATATCGTGAGCACCTATGGGCAACCCGAATTTACCCCCTATACGCTAACTACCCCGAAAACCCTGTTTGCCGATCTTGCGGAAATTTCCGGGCGCGGCTGGGCCTTTGATGATCAGGAACGTTATATCGGGATGCGTTGCATCGCTGCGGCCATTTACAATGCCCAAGGCGAAACCGTTGCCGGCCTATCGGTTTCCGGCCCTTCGGCGCGCTTCACAGATAGTGTTGTTGCCCTAACCGGCCCATTGGTGCAGGCCGCAGCAATGGAAGTCACATTGATGATCGGCGGCAAACCCCCACCCCATCCCAAGATGTAATTGTGGATTGATAGGCCAAAAATCGCAAGTTTCCAAAGTCTGGCTCAAAAATCCTGGCCAGAATCGGAAGGCTCACGAACGAGACCGTTTTTTCTGCGGTTTTTTTTGCAGTGCAGGTTTAACCTTTCGCATTTCCATCTGTGCAAAATCGGAACCGGAATCACGATGACAGCCAATGGCCGGGTCAAGAAGGCGGGCTTGGAACCCTATGCCCCTGTAATGCCTCCGTGGGGCAAAACGATAAGGCAAACAAAAATGGTGCCACAGGGGAGGATCGAACTCCCGACCTCACCCTTACCAAGGGTGCGCTCTACCACTGAGCTACTGCGGCGGCCGTGGCGGGTGATTAAAGCGTTTCCTGTTATATCTGCGACGCAGTTTAACAGGAAACGCCCGCAACACCGATAAGGTGTGGGCGTTCCCCGCCAATCCAATTCAATGAATTAGCGAGGAACGCTCTAGACCTAATTCAATCGCCGTGCAAGCGTTATCTGGACCCCAATTCCGCGCTGCTATAAGGAAGGGTCATGAAGCAAAAAACACAGCATCAAAAAACCGCGGTGGCAGGGTCGAAAAAAGCGATGGGCAAAGACCAAAATCGCAAGGATCGTCTCAAAGCCGCCCTAAAAGCGAATATGGCCAAACGCAAATCCCAAACCAGGGGACGCGCCGCCGAAAACGCAGGGACAACAGGGGCAGCAGAGACAATCGCCGGTTCTGCGGGGGCTGATGCCGATATGAGCAGTAACGAGAATAAAGGGTAAGCAGGATGGATTCGATAATCGTAACAGGCAACGGACCTCTCAGTGGTCAAATTCCAATCGCAGGGGCAAAAAACGCCTGTCTGACGCTGATGCCGGCCACATTGCTTAGTGAAGAACCGCTAACACTCACCAATGCGCCGCGATTGAGTGACATCAAAACCATGACCCAGTTGCTTCAGTCGTTGGGGGCCGAAGTCACCAGCATGCAGGATGGTCAGGTTCTGGTGATGTCGTCGCATGATATCCACAACCACACCGCCGATTATGATATCGTGCGCAAAATGCGCGCCTCGATCCTCGTGCTTGGTCCGATGTTGGCGCGGGATGGCCACGCCATTGTGTCTCTGCCGGGTGGCTGTGCGATTGGCGCGCGTCCGGTTGATCTGCACCTCAAGGGGCTTGAGGCATTGGGCGCGGAAATAGAATTGAAAGAGGGCTATGTTCATGCGCGCGCGCCCAAGGGGCGCTTGCAGGGTGGCACCTATGAAATGCCGTTTGCTTCGGTTGGGGCCACGGAAAATGTATTGATGGCGGCGACCTTGGCCAAGGGCACCAGTGTTCTTAAAAACGTGGCCCGCGAACCCGAAATCGTTGACCTTGCCGATTGCCTCATCCGGATGGGGGCACAGATCGAAGGTGCGGGCACGTCGACGATCACAGTGCAGGGCGTTGACCGGCTTGGCGGCGCGACGCACCCTGTTGTCACCGACCGGATTGAACTTGGCACCTATATGTTGGCTCCGGCGATTTGCGGTGGAGAGGTTGAATTGCTCGGTGGGCGGCTCGATCTGGTGCGCGCATTTGTTGAAAAACTCGACATGGCAGGCGTCGATGTGCGCGAAACCGATAACGGGTTGTTGGTTAAACGCCGCGTTGATCGTATTCAGGCCGTTGATGTGGTGACCGAACCGTTTCCCGGCTTCCCGACCGATCTACAGGCGCAAATGATGGCGCTCCTGTGCACCGCCGAAGGCACGTCGGTTCTGGAAGAAAAAATATTCGAAAACCGCTTTATGCATGCGCCGGAGTTGATCCGCATGGGCGCACAAATCGACGTGCAGGGCGGGCAGGCCACTGTGGTCGGTGTTGATCGTCTCAAGGGCGCGCGGGTGATGGCAACAGATTTGCGGGCCTCGGTCTCGCTTATTCTTGCCGGTTTGGCCGCGGAAGGCGAAACCATCGTTAGCCGCGTCTATCATCTTGATCGCGGATATGAGCATGTTGTCGGCAAGCTGGAATCAGTTGGTGCAAAAATCGAACGGGTGCAAGGATCGTGACGCAAGACGCAACATTTGAAGACGGTCACGAGGCACCGCTCAATCTGGGCGCGCTGACGGGCGATGATTTGCAAGTGCTTTCGGCGCTGGCACAAGACGCGGTTTTTCCAATCACCGAGATGAAATGGGCCGCCAAACAGGCCCGGTTTGCCTTGCTGGTGAACCGTTTTCGCTGGGAAGACGGCGCGCTTGCCGCCCCAGGCCCGAAGCACCGCCCCGAGCGGGTGCAATCCTTGTTGGTGGTCGAAAATGTGCAGCGTATCGCCAGCCAAGGCATTGACCGCAAGGATACCGATACCATTTTGTCGCTGCTTTCCATCACCTTTGAAGCCGATGAGGATGGTTCTGGTCACGTGATGTTAACCCTTGCAGGCGACGGTGCGATCCGCTTGCAAGTCGAAGCGTTGGAAGTCACCCTAAAGGACGTGACCCGCCCCTATGCTGCGCCCTCGCGCCATATGCCGACGCACCCCGATTAGGCACCTTAAACGACGCGAACACCCATGACGGGGATATCCCCGAAAAACGACAGACGGAGACAACATGCCGGTATTTCTAAACGCGAATGATGCCGATTTCGAAGCCGCATTTCAAACGCTTCTCGCGGCCAAACGCGAAGACAGCCCCGATGTTGATGCCGCGGTTGCGGATATTATCGCCGATGTGCGCGCGCGCGGCGATGCCGCGGTGATAGAACTCACCGCGAAATTTGACCGGATGCATTTGACCGCAGACACATTGGCGTTTTCGCCCGAAGAAATCGCCCTCAATTGTGCGGTGGTCCCCAATCACGAACGCGAGGCGCTTGAACTTGCGGCCGCCCGAATCCGAGCCTATCACGAACGGCAAATGCCCGAAGATGCGTCTTGGCAGGATGATACCGGCGCGACATTGGGGTGGCGCTGGACACCGGTTTCGGCGGCGGGGCTTTATGTGCCCGGTGGCCTCGCGTCCTATCCGTCATCGGTGTTGATGAACGCCATTCCTGCATCGGTTGCGGGGGTCAAACGCCTTACGATTACGGTGCCGACACCTGATGGCGTGGCCAACCCTCTTGTCCTGCTGGCGGCGCAATTGGCCGGCGTCGATACCGTCTATCGCATTGGCGGCGCGCAAGCGATTGCCGCGCTGGCCTATGGCACGCAAACCATTCAGGCCGTTGATAAGATCACCGGACCGGGCAATGCCTATGTTGCCGCTGCGAAACGTCGCGTATTTGGCAAAGTCGGCATTGATATGATCGCCGGACCCTCGGAAATTCTGGTGATCGCCGACGCGGATAATGATCCCGACTGGATTGCGCTGGATATGCTTTCACAGGCCGAACACGATGCCAGCGCCCAATCGATTCTGATCACGGATAATCCGGCAATGGCCAAAGCCGTTGAAGCCGCGATTAACCGCAATCTTGCCTCGCTTGAACGCGCCGATATCGCCGGAGCAAGCTGGCGCGACTATGGCGCAATAATTCTTGTTGATGATCTCGCGGTAGCCGCCGAATTGTCTAATCGCGTGGCACCCGAGCACCTTGAACTTTGCGTCGCTGACCCCGACCAACTGGCCGAAGAAATCACCCATGCCGGTGCAATATTTCTGGGTGCATGGACGCCTGAGGCGATTGGCGATTATGTCGGTGGCCCAAATCACGTATTACCTACCGCCCGCTCGGCACGGTTTTCTTCCGGCCTTGGCGTGCTCGACTTCCTCAAACGCACCACCATGACCAAAATGACCCCCGCATCTTTGCGTGCCATTGGGTCAGCCGCCGAAACTCTCGCCATTTCCGAGAGCCTCGAAGCGCACGGCCTATCGGTGCGCGCCCGTCTTAACCATTTGAACGAGATATAAAACCGATGTCGCGTATCACCCATATTGAACTTGACGATAGCAACCTGCCCGCCCCGACCCCCGAAATCGAACAAGAGCGCAAAGTCGCGATTTTCGATTTGCTGGAAGACAACAGCTTCGAGCTTCCAAAGCGCGAAGGGCGCACGGTGCCCAAAGGCCCGTATCATCTTAATCTGTCGATTCGCGATAAACGGCTGGTTTTTGATGTTGCCACCGAAAGTGGTGAAAAAGCGGGTGAATTTCACCTTTCGCTTGGTCCGTTCCGGCAGGTGGTCAAAGACTATTTCATGATCTGCGAAAGCTATTTTGACGCCGTGAAAACCCTTGGTCCGGGCCAGATAGAAACCATCGACATGGCGCGACGCGGGATCCACAATGAAGGCGCGCGGGTTCTTGAGGAGCGTCTTGAAGGCAAGGCCAAAATCGACGATTTGACCGCACGCCGCCTGTTTACTCTCGTCTGCGTATTGCATTTTGGCGGATAATCCCGAAGATAAACCGCTGCCGCAATCGGTGCTGTTTTGCTGCGACCACAATGCGGTGCGCTCCCCCATGGCCGAAGCGTTAATGAAAAAGCTATATGGGACGGGCACTTATGTCCAATCTGCCGGGGTGCATAGCGACCTTGAAATTGACGGATTTTCGATCTCGGTCTGTTCCGAACTGGATGTCGAACTTGCGCGCCATCAATCGCGTTCATTTGATGAAATGGGTCGTCTTGGCGATGATCTAACAAGTTTTGATCTCATTGTCGCGCTGTCTCCGGCAAGCCATGAATGTGCCCTCGACCTCACGCGGCTTTATCATATCGACGTTGAATATTGGCCAATTATCGACCCCACCGGCACGGGTGAAACCCGCGAAACCAAGCTTGCCGCCTATCGCGAAGCGCGGGATCAAATTATGCAAAAATTGACCGATCGTTGGGGAAAGCCTGAAAATCGCGCATAAAACACGGATAAATCGCGCGATTATACGCCCCACCCATGATTATTACCTTGAAAAACCTTGCGAACAGGCCCATTTAACGGCTGCCTGCACATTTGCGGGTGTCATAAAGATGGAGACAACATGGCCAAGGAAGACATACTCGAATTTCCCGGTGTCGTTAAGGAACTCCTGCCAAATGCGACATTTCGGGTCGAGTTAGAAAACGGCCATGAAATCATCGCACATACGGCAGGCAAAATGCGCAAAAATCGCATTCGTGTTCTGGCTGGCGACAAAGTTCAGGTGGAAATGACACCTTACGATCTGTCCAAAGGGCGGATCAACTATCGTTTCAAGTAAGTGAAACTTATCCTCGGGTCAGGAAGTCCGCGCCGCAAGGAATTGTTGGCGCAAATTGGCGTTGTGGCCGATGAAATTCGCCCGCCTGACATCGATGAAACCCCGCAAAAGGGTGAAATTCCGCGCGCCTATTGCACACGTATTGCGCACGAAAAAGTTCTCGCGGTGGACGCCAATCCCGACGATATTGTGCTCTGTGCCGATACCACTGTGGCCCTTGGCCGTCGTATTCTGGGCAAGCCGGTCAACGCCGGAGAAGCGGCGCAGTTTCTCCATATGCTCTCTGGGCGACGTCACCGCGTGATCACGGCTATGGCTCTCAAAAAAGGTGACCATATTTGGCAGCGCGACGTGGTGACCACCGTGGAAATGAAGCGCCTTTCGGATGTCGAGATCAACGGTTATCTTGCCACAAACGATTGGCAGGGCAAGGCCGGTGGTTATGGCATCCAAGGCCCCGCAAGCGCCTTTATTCCGTGGATTAGCGGGTCCTTTAGCGCGGTCATGGGCCTTCCCCTCGCCGAAACCAGCGGTTTATTGCAAGCCGCAGGATATCCGGTTTGGCAAACTATGAAAGACAAGACATGAGCGGAAACCTGATCATTCTCGACACGCTTGAGGGCCGCGAGGCCGCCGCCCTTGTGGTCGGTGGACGCTTGCATGATTTGCTAATCGAAAGCGACGCCCCGCGCCCCGGCACAGTTTATCGCGCCATTGCAGATCGCCCCGTCAAAGGCCAGGGCGGCATGTTTTTACGCACCCCCGATGGCCCCGCTTTTTTGCGTCAAGTCAAAGGCATCGCACCGGGAGACCCTCTTTTGGTTCAGGTCACCGGCTACGCCGAAGACGGCAAGGCCCTGCCGGTCACCCAGAAGATTTTGTTCAAAAGCCGTTTTGCCATCATCACGCCGGGTGCGCGCGGATTTAACATTTCGCGCAATATTCGCGACGAAGATCTACGCGATAAGTTGCTGGAAATCGCCCACAGCGTCATGGATAGCGATGCCGACTTTGGCCTGATCATGCGTTCATCCTGCGCAGATGCGGATGCCGATGAAATTGCCGAAGATATCGCCGCTATGGCCGACATTGCGCAGGGCGTAATGCGCGCGACAACCGGCGACGCACAAAAGCTTGCCGATGGTGATGGCCCCCATGTTATGGCGTGGCGCGATTGGGCAGAACCCGCAGAAATCATCACCGAAGACGGCGGATTTGAACACAACGGTATCCTCGATCAGATTGACGCCCTTGCCGGTCCCTATTGCGCGCTTTCCAACAGCGCAAGCATGTATATAGAGCCAACGCGCGCCCTTGTTGCTGTGGACATCAACACCGGCGCTGATACGTCGCCTGCGGCGGGTCTCAAGGCCAATCTCACCGCTGCGCGTGACCTGCCCCGCCAACTGCGTATTCGCGGTCTTGGCGGGCAAATAACCCTTGATCTGGCCCCAATGCCGAAAAAGGATCGCCGCACATTTGAAACCGCCCTGCGCGCCGCGTTTCGCAGCGATAGTATCGACACCACGCTTGTCGGCTGGACACCTCTGGGCCACTTTGAACTACAACGCAAACGCGCCCGCCTGCCAGTTGGCGATTTAGTGACCTGAAGCGTTGCGCGTTTGTTGAGGCCGGGATTTGGCGAGGTGCTTTAAACCCGAACCGGTATCGCCGTATATCCACGAAACCGCGCCAATCCGAGCAATTCGGCGGGTCCATCGGCCTGCACATTTGGAAACCGCCGCACAAACCGGCCCATGGCGACCTGCCCTTCGATACGCGCCAATGTCGCGCCGAGACACACATGATGCCCGCCCGCAAAGGACAACTGGCGGTTTGGGGTGCGGCCCAGATCAACGTTTTCGGGATCGTCAAACACGTCGGGATCCCGATTGGCCCCCGCAATCGAGAGATGAATATATGTTCCCGCCACGATTTTTTCTCCCGACAACATCACATCTTCAGATGCCAGCCGGTTGCCCAGTTGCAGGGGACTTTGATAGCGCAGGAATTCTTCGACCGCTGTGGTGATCAACGCCGGTTCCGCGAGCAAATTCCGGTGTTGGTCAGGGTGATCCAGCAACATCGCCACCGAATTCCCCAACATGCTCGTCGTGGTTTCATGCCCCGCATTGAGCAGAAAAATACAGTTCTGGATAAGCTCGTCCTCGCTCAACCGTCGCCCGTCAACCTCGCCAAATATCAGGGAATCGAGAACCTCTCCCTGCCCGCCTTCACCGGGATGCTTGCGCCTGTGGTCGATCAAATCGCGCAACAGATCGGAAAACTCTGTCACCGCAGCATTACCCGCCGCCAGCCTTTCGTCGGAAACAACCGGATCAAGCGCCCCTAGCCCGAATTATTCATCAGACTCCGGGTATTTCCTTCCGGCGCACTGGATCGGCCGGGTTGACGGCGGCGTTTTGAACTGAGTTTAGAGTGTGCGTTGAAGGTTGATATCTGGGGGTGTTCGGGCGGCTGATGCCG
>JAUZRV010000283.1 GCA_030950105.1 Rhodobacterales bacterium
CACATGCCTACCTAACCGCAACACTCTCGGCCATCGTCAACGGCCACAAACAAAGCCAGATCAACGATCTCCTACCCTGGAATTACGCTGCAACCGTGTGATCAGCGCATCGCTTACGGTAATCGCCGCAACTGCCGCCACAATCCAGCGCACGGCAACACCGTCCAACTGGGCCATAACGGCGATCCCGACGGGAACCGTCAGCAATGTCGCCACCGCCAAAACCGAAACCTCGCCCTTGTCGGCAAGACCCCATGCGCGCGGCAACAAAGCGGCGGAACTTACCAGCCCCATGATGGTGATCAAGGCGACGACCGCAGAAGGCGGTAAATAAAGACCCGCCACCGGCACGAATATCAACGCCGAGCCAAAGCCGGAAAATCCACGGATAAGACCAGCGAGGAATATGGTGAGCGCAAGCCAATAGAACCCTTCGGTTGCAATGGCTTGCGCAATTATTTCAGGCATCAATGTTGGCGTATTGATTGCCTTCGCTGCCGGATGGTTTGGACCAGTCGCGTTTGACCCCGAGCCGGTTCAATATCGCCGAAGCCACAAAAACCGAGCTATAGGTGCCGACAATAACGCCCCAAATCATCGCAAAAACAAACCCGCGGATCACGTCTCCACCCAACACAAACAGCGCAATCAGCGCCAAAAGCGTCGTTACAGATGTCATCACAGTGCGTGCCAATGTTTCGTTGATCGAGAGGTTCAGAACATCCCTTAGCAGCTTGGTTTTATATTTGCGCAGGTTCTCGCGAACGCGGTCAAAGACGACAACCGTATCATTGAGGGAGTAGCCAACAATGGTCAACAAGGCCGCGATAATAGCCAAGTCAAATCTGATTTGCACCGCCGAAAACACGCCGATAGTCAAAACCACATCATGCACCAATGCGGCCACCGCCCCGAGCGCAAATTGCCATTCAAAACGCAGCCAGATATAGACCAGAACCGCAGCAATCGCCAAAACCACCGCCATAAGCGCGGTCTGGATCAATTCGCCCGACACCTTTGGCCCGACCGATTCTACCGATACAAATTCGATATCGGGCACCAGCGCACGCATCGCCACCTCGATCCGTTTGGTGACTTCGCTCGACACACTTTCTTCGCCCTCTTGGGCCTGAATACGGATCATCGCCACATTTTGATCTGGGCCGAAATTGGGATCAAACACCTCGGTAATGGTTACATCCCCAAGTTTTAGCGGTGCCAGAGCATCACGATAGGCCCCGATATCGACCACCTCCGCGCTTTGGGTGCGGATGGTCGTGCCCCCACGGAAATCAATCCCGTAATTCAATCCGCGCACCGTAAACGACACAATCGACAGCAAGATCAATAGAATTGATGCGCCAAGCCAGAGTTTCGGGCGACCAAAGAAATCCCATTTTGTGTCACGGGGAACAAGTCTTAAGCGCATATTACACCTCCAGCGTTTTTGGGCGACGGCGTTCAAACCAGATAACAATCATCAAACGGGTCACGAAAATGGCCGTAAAAACCGACGTCATGATGCCAAGGCCAAGGGTGATCGCAAAACCACGCACCGGACCCGAGCCAACAGCAAACAGGATCATCGCGGTGATGAACGTGGTGATATTGGCATCCATGATCGCGCTGAGCGCCTTTTCGTAGCCAAGTTCAATTGCACGTGCCGGACCTTTGGCGGATTTGAGTTCCTCGCGGATACGTTCGAAGATCAAAACATTGGCATCCACCGCCATCCCGATCGTCAGAACAATACCGGCGATCCCGGGCAAGGTCAGCGTCGCGCCGACCATGCTTAACAACCCGAAAATCAGGCCGACATTGATTATCAGGGCGATATTGGCAAACACCCCGAACAGACCGTAACTAAGCAGCATAAAGATCAGAACCGATCCAAAGGCGACGATGCTGGCGATTTTACCGGCCTCGATACTATCGGCGCCAAGTTCCGGCCCGATGGTGCGTTCTTCCAGAAAGTCCAGCCCCGCAGGCAAAGCACCGGCGCGCAGCAAAACCGCAAGATTGGTGGTTTCCTCAACGCTAAACTGGCCGGTAATAATGCCCGATCCGCCGGGTATGTGGCTCTGGATGGTGGGGGCACTGATCACGGCGCCGTCGAGAACAATGGCGAACGGGCTGCCGATGTTCTCGGCGGTATAAATTCCGAATTTGCGACCACCGGCAGCGTTAAACCGGAAACTCACCGAGGGGGCACCGTTTTGGTCAAACGCGGGTTGGGCATCGGTCAATTCTTCGCCGGTAACAACAGGGGCCTTTTCGAGGATATAAAACAGGGTTTCATCGTCGACATCGGGCAGCAATTCATTGCCGGCACCGGGGCGGGCATTTTTGTCGCTGGTGCGGCTTACCACGGGTTGAAATGTCAATTGCGCCGTGGTGCCGATGATCGCCTTGAGTTCGGCAGCGGAGCCGATACCGGGCACCTGAATCAGGATACGATCCGTGCCTTGGCGTTGAATGGTTGGTTCGCGGGTGCCAACCTCGTCAATCCGGCGGCGGATAATTTCAAGGGCCTGGCGCACGGTGCGTTCATCCGTGGCCAGCATTTCAGCCTCGGAAAGGGTAACGGAAATCGTGCTCTCGCGCACCACGATTTCCAGATCAGAGGCACCGGCCCCCGTCAAAGACACCACAGGACGCGCCAATCCACGGATCAATGCCGCGGCTTCCTCGATTGCCTCTGGTTTGGAGATTTTAACAATTAGTTCAGCATCATCAGAGGGTTGCAAGCGGATCGTGCCAACCGTCGCGCGTTCGGCACGTAGCATATCGCGAATTTCCGGCCAGAGGGATTGCACCCGCGCGCCATACACGTCTTTGACTTTGACCTCGGCCAGAAGATGTGCACCACCGCGCAAATCAAGCCCCAGATTAACCAGCGCCGAGGGCATCCAGGACGGCCACAAAGCCGCCTGTTCTTCGAGACCGGAAGCGGTTGAACCCGCCTCAATCGCGGCGACGGCATCATTGTGGGTTTCGACGCGGGTATAAAACCCGTTGGGCAGCGCCATCGCCAACCCTAACGCCACCAATCCCCAGATCAATACGCGTTTCCACAGCTCTATTTGCAGCATTTAAGGAAGCCCTTTCAAGGCGTTAAAAGAAGTGGCTCAGGACTCGGCAGGCTCGGTTTTCGAAATCACCTGCGCAATGGTCGACTTCACAACCCGCACCCGGATACCATCGGCAAGGTCAACTTCGATTTCGTTGTCATCCTTGACCTTGGCCACTTTGCCGATCAACCCGCCCTGGGTCACAACCTGATCCCCGCGACGTAATGCAGCGACCATGCCCTGATGGTCCTTGAGCTTCTTTTGCTGGGGGCGGATCAGCAGAAAATACATGATCCCAAAGATCAGTATCAGGGGAATAAAGGATTGAATGCCTTCCATCGGGGTGTCCTCGTCGTTGGTTCAGGGGGCGTGTTGCCCGTTTTGTTTGTGGTTATCTATGACCCAAAGCCCCTATTTGCAAGGAGCGAAACGAGGGTATGTATCACGTATGTATAACCTATGGTTCGCGTGCATACATTGGTGTGGTTTGCGAACGCGGATTTTCGCGGTTAGGTTGTGGGAAATTGGATTTTGAGGTGGTGATTTGAACAAGAATAAAAACCGGCTTTTCAGGATTGGCTGGGGCTGGCTCAGATGCGTGATTTTGATTTTTCAAAGGCGCGCCCATTGGGCATTGTGGTCGGCGGCGTTTTTGGGTTGACCATCATCGCCCTTATCGTGATCGGCTTTGCCGCGTTGCTGCGCCTAACCGGCGCACTTATTGGTTTCCCGTTCCAATCTGGCACACAGGATATTCGCGGGATCGGGTTTCTACTTGCGGCCATCATCAGCGCCCCCTTGTCGTTTGGCGCGCTGTCATTGCACAGAAACAGGCAAGCACCGCGGAACAAGGATTGATTACCGACCGGATCAATAAAGCGGTTGAGGGGCTGGGGGCGGAAAAGACGGTAAGAAACGACAAGCAAGAAACCACCCACCCCAATATCGAGGTGCGGATCGGCGCGATTTATTCGCTTGAACGCATCGCGCAAGATAGCGATCGGGATCATATCCAGATTATGGAGATTTTATGTGCTTACGTTCGAGAAAATGCTCCCATAGAAACTGCGTCAAGCCGGCCATCCCAGATATACAAAAATCTAGGGAAACTCTGAACAACATGGCTTTCGGCATGCGGAAGTTGTCGATTGCCGCTCGGGTTCACGGCACCAGCCGTTTTGCGGCCGCTTTCGCGACTGTTTTACCCCGCTCCCCTGATTTCAGGCAGACTCCGCCCTC
>JAUZRV010000284.1 GCA_030950105.1 Rhodobacterales bacterium
GAAAAAACTCGCGCTTGGTCCGCTTCTTCTTGTAGGCCTGCTCAAGTGACGAAAAACTCTGCTGTTTCAATGCCAATTCTCCCGTAAGTGCTGCCAGAATTATAGCACGGAAATCAGGGCTTTGTTCAGAGATTCCTTAGACTACTGCCTTGGGCAAACACCCCGAAAATCCGCATATCCGGCCCATATGCAAACGCCAGTTCCAGCCCGAGAAGATTTAGGGTTTCCAGATCGCGAAGCCCCGACGACATCAATATCTGTAGCAGTTGCGCCCTCTCCGGGCTTGCCGGGCGATCAATCAGGCCTTTTAGGCCAGGCACGGATGATGCCCCCTCAATCACCAGTTTCGGCCCGGTCACGCTTGCGTAAAACTGTGGCAAGTCCGATTTACGCCGGCGCGCCGCAAATCGAAACTTGCCGGCCTCGTCGTTCGCATGCAGGTCAGGGCGCAGAAACCGGTAGGGGCGGCTTGATCGCGATGAAGAAATGATCCGCATACGCAGGCTTTGCCCGATATCTTCAAAAGGGTCGAGCACCGGAATTATCGCCAACACATTGCTCCCCACATTGGTTCCGGGATCGCGATCAAGCAGCTCGGATTTATCAACTGCCGCCCCCAAAAGTGCCGCGATATTAAGCATTTCCACCGCCAAACCGGCATTGCGCGCTGCCTCGGCCAATTCCACCTGAAGTTGGAGCAATGTCGTCTGATCACCAATCCGTTCATTCTGCCGCGCCAAAAGGTCGGTTTGGTGCTGCAAGAACCCCGATTGCACCTCAAGCAACTGGTTTTGCTTGAACAACAATGCCGTCCCTGAAAGCGCCGCCATCGCCGCAATCAATCCGGTCAGCGACCCGATAATCCAGCGCCGCGTCGACACCCACGCATAGCGCGCAAAAGTAAGCTGTAGCAGGTCACGGGCCGCCGATGTCGCGCCTTTGGTGTCGCGCTCGGCCGTGCCTTCGGCTACCCGCGCCAGCGGTCCGGCAAAATTCTCGATCTGGGCCTCGGCGATCCCGAACATGCCTTTCATAAGACGCTTACGAAATAGAAATGCGAGGATTCCAACAAAACAAACCAACAGGATTAGCGTCAGAAATATCTGAAATCACCAAGGCCGCGCTATCTTCAAGCCCATACCCGGAAAATGCCAGCAAAAACCCGGCAGCCAAGCCAAATCCAAATACCAGAAGCAAGAACGACGTCGGCTGACGGAGCTTCGTGGTCCCGCGCGGCACCACATCTTCTTCGGGTTCGAAACCATCCGTCATTTATTCACCTTTCCTCCAATTGCCACATATTGCGTAAAATTCGAATGAAAATCATCTTTTTTAACCGGCAACCTTGCTGAATTTGCCTTATGCATCCTAATGCGCCAACAAAACCTCTTTGCCAAACCTCGGTATTGGCGCTAAAGCAGCGGCCATGAAGGACGAAACCCAAGATATTCACGCGCTTTTTGCCAAAGCCCCCAAAACCACCGAATTCAAGAAACTTCGCAAGCGGATCGTGCGTCAAACCCGCGAAGCAATTGAACAATACGGGATGATTGAGCGTGGCACGCGTTGGCTTGTCTGCCTGTCGGGCGGCAAGGATAGTTATACCTTGCTTGCCGTGCTCTATGAATTGCAGTGGCGCGGCCTTTTGCCGGTTGAATTGCTAGCCTGCAATCTTGATCAGGGGCAGCCCGGATTTCCGGCAACTGTGCTACCTGAATTTCTTGACAAGATGGGTGTAGAACACCGGATCGAATATGAAGATACATATTCCATCGTTATGGACAAAACCCCGCAAGGGCGCACATTTTGCGCATTGTGTTCGCGCCTAAGACGTGGAAATCTCTATAGAATTGCCCGCGAAGAAGGGTGCAGCGCCGTGGTGCTGGGGCATCATCGCGATGACATTCTTGAAACCTTTTTTATGAATCTGTTCCACGGCGGGCGCCTTGCAACCATGCCGCCAAAACTGGTCAATGAAGAAGGCGATTTGTTCGTTTATCGCCCCCTCGCCCATGTTGCCGAGGCCGATTGTGCGCGGTTTGCCAATGCGATGGACTACCCGATTATTCCCTGTGATTTATGCGGATCTCAGGACGGGTTGCAACGCCAACAGGTCAAGGCGATTCTTGACAGCTGGGAGGGCAACGCACCGGGGCGGCGTCAGGTCATGTTTCGTGCCTTGATGAATACGCGCCCCTCACACCTTCTCGACCCGAATCTATTTGATTTTGCCAATCTCGTTCGTCGTTCTGATCCTGAACCAAACCAGAACTCGATAAAATTTGATCGAAATTCTGCGGATGTGCCCGACTTGCGTTAAAGCTGTCTTTAGCTTGCCCAACTAACCTGATGGAGTAATCATCAGGGAATCGCTAATATGTGGCAGCGGCTAGGTCTAAAATTTGCTTTTTTGCGCCGGCGCTTGCGCGTGGCCCTTTCTGGTCCGCATGTGTTGGCGTTTCTTCCGGCTGTTGCGCTTGGCGCGTTCTGGTTTGGTGGCGAACCGGCATTATTGCTGGTTGCCCTCGGATCACCGGTTTTATTTGCGCTCGTTGGCGGATTTAGTGGCACTGCCGCGGGGTATTCGCGCGATAGCGTGACCGGATTGGCGCTACAGGATAGCCTTGAAATTGCTTTGGATCGCTCGCTTGCCATAGATAGCAACGAGGCCCGCAATACGGCATGTTATCTGGTTGAAATAGATGATTACGCCGCCATCATGGATCGCTACGGGCAATCTGCCGCCGACGAAATGTTGCGCCGTATCGGTGACCGGATTCGCGGCGTTTTGCGTGACGGAGATCAGGTTTGTCGCATGGGCGATAGTCGGTTTGGGGTGGCGCTTGCTCCGGTTCGCCATCTTGATCTCGAAGTTTCCATCCAATTGGCGACCCGACTTCAATCCGCTGTTGAAGAACCTATTTCTCTCGACGCGACCAACATTTATGTGTCCTGCTGTATCGGATTCTGCCTTGCTTCCCGGGTGGTAGAGAAGACCGGCGAGGCGTTGATGTCGGCTGCTGGTCTGGCCTTGATCGAGGCAAATCGCAACGGCCCGTCAGCGATTCGCGCCTTTTCGGAAGAAATGAAAAAGGTCGAGACTACGCGTCATGTTTTCATGTCCGAGGCCAGTTACGCCCTCGAAAACGGTCAAATTCAACCCTGGTTTCAGCCGCAAATTTCCACTGACACCGGCAAGGTAACGGGGTTTGAAGCTTTGGCACGCTGGATGCACCCAACACGGGGCATGATTTCACCGGCTGAATTTCTACCCGCACTCGAACAGTCCGGCCAACTTGAGCGCCTTGGGGAAGTGATGATCTATCACGCGCTCACCGCGGCTAAAGCCTGGGATTTTGCCGGTGTGGACGTGCCGCAAGTCGGGGTCAACTTTGCCGGTGACGAATTGCGCAATCCCAAACTTGTCGACAAAACAAAATGGGAGCTTGACCGTTTTGATCTCGACCCAAATCGTCTCGCGGTCGAGGTTCTTGAAACCGTCGTTGCTGCCTCTCCTGACGATACGATTTCACGTAATATCAACGGGCTGGCAAAATTGGGGTGCCAGGTTGATCTTGACGATTTCGGCACCGGACACGCATCCATTTCTTCAATTCGCCGATTTGCCGTTAAACGTATAAAAATAGATCGCTCTTTCGTGATGAAAGTTGACCGTGACCCCGAACAACAGCGCATGGTTGCCGCCATTTTGACCATGGCCGAACGTCTCGGTCTTGATACATTGGCGGAAGGTGTCGAAACAGCGAGCGAACATGCGATGCTTGCGCAATTGGGATGTGGCCATGTTCAGGGCTTTGGAATTGGCCGTCCGATGCCGTTTGATCAAACCATTGACTGGATCAAAGCGCATAATTCCAAATTGCAGGGCACTCCCAAAATCGGGCGCAAATCCGGCTAATCCCAAAAAATCCCGCCTCACTTGGTCGCAATCCGCCTGAAATACCGCAAACGCAGCACTATCCCCTTGACCTTTGCCCTCGCACTCTGTTGAACCGGCCTGACTTTCAACGGACAGGTGACCATTTCCCGATGGACGATCAAAACAAGAATCTTATCCTCGCAACCGGCCTTAGCTTCCTCGTGATTCTAGTCTGGTTTGTATTGTTTCCGCCCCCAGAAACCACCGCGGTTGATCCAACCGCGCCGCTTGTCGCGACGGAAAACGCCGCAGGCGCGGGAACGGATACCGCTGTTCCAATTGCAGATGCCACGACTTCGGCAGAAACGGCATCACCCGCTGCAACGCTCACCGAAACCGCGCTTGCCGATGCTGCGCGCGTTGCCATCGACACCGAAAGCGTAAAAGGTAGCATTTCCCTGCTTGGCGGGCGTATTGATGAGTTGGCATTCAAGAATTACACCGAAACCCTTGACGAGGGTTCGGACATCGTCACGTTTTTGTCACCAGTCGGAACAGATAAGGCATTTTACGCGCTTTACGGCTGGGCCCCTGGTGCTGGCCTTGATTTTGATGCGGTTCCTGGCGCAAATACGCTCTGGACTGTTGAATACGGCAACACGCTTTCGGCCAACGCACCAGTGCAGTTGGTTTGGGATAACGGCGCCGGCCTGACTTTTCGCCGCAAAATCGAAATCGACGATCAATATATGTTCACCATCACCCAGTCGATTGAAAACAACAGCGCGAGCACCGCCATTGCCGCACCTTACGGCGTGCTTGCCCGTCACGGTGTGCCCGCTGATCTCAAGAATTTTTTCATTTTGCACGAAGGCCTGATTTCTCTTTCCAATGGTGAACTTGCCGAAATCGACTATGACGATGTGGCTGACTACGATTTCAATGACCGCGAGGGGGCCCGCGCCGAAGTAACGCAAGTCAATTCCGAAGGTTGGATTGGTTTCACCGATCACTATTGGATGGCCACTTTGATCCCGGATCAAAAAAGCCCGTTCAAATCGGTCGTAAAATACGACGAGCGCCGCGATATTTATCAAACCCAGGCCCGCCTCAAAACGCAAACTGTCGTCCCCGGCGCAACGGTTTCGGTCACCACCCGCCTGTTTGCCGGCGCCAAGGAATGGGCCACAATTCGCGCCTATGAAAACGAGAAAGGCGTCACAAAATTCATCGATTCGATTGACTGGGGTTGGTTCTTTTTCCTCACGAAACCGATCTTTGCGGTGCTGCACTATTTGAATGGCCTGATCGGCAACATGGGTTTTGCCATCATCGGCCTTACCCTGTTGATCAAAGCACTCTTGTTTCCGCTGGCATATAAATCCTACGTCTCCATGGCCAAGATGAAAGAATTGCAGCCAAAGATGGAAGAACTCAAAAAGGCCGCGGGTGACGACAAGCAGAAGATCCAGAAAGATATGATGGAGCTTTACAAAAAGGAAAAGGTAAATCCGGCTTCGGGTTGTCTTCCGATCCTGCTCCAGATCCCGATTTTCTTTTCGCTCTACAAAGTGATTTTTGTCACTATGGAGCTGCGTCAGGCCCCGTTCATTGGCTGGATCACCGACCTGTCACAACCTGACCCTAGTTCAATTCTGAACCTGTTTGGTTTGCTCAACACACCGATCCCCGGCCCGGAATCGGTCTTTGCGATTGTTTCGCTTGGGTTGCTGCCGATCCTTCTGGGTATCTCGATGTGGTTGCAACAAAAACTTAATCCGGCACCAACAGATGCCACCCAAGCGATGATTTTCGCTTGGATGCCGTGGGTGTTTATGTTCATGCTTGGACAGTTTGCCTCGGGTCTCGTCGTGTATTGGATCGCCAACAATACGATCACATTTACCCAGCAATATTTGATTATGCGTTCACAAGGGTTCAAACCCGATGTGTTCGGCAACATCATATCCAGTTTCAAAAAGAAACCGAAACCGGACGCCAAATAGGGGACCTACGGAAATGGGACAAGTCAGCGAAATCTGGCGACACCCGATCAAATCCCACGGTCGTGAGAAATTGACCCGCGTTTTACTAAGCGCGGGTCAAACCATGCCATGGGATCGGGTCTGGGCCGTCGCGCACGAAGCTTCAAAAGCCGATACGACGGCATGGGCGCCCTGTGTGAATTTCACCATCGGCGCCAAAGCGCCCGCGCTTATGGCGATCACCGCGCGCGTCGATGAAGCCACGACAATCGTCACGCTTATGCACCCTGATTTGCCTGATTTGGTTTTTTCACCCGATGATGATCCCATGGCCCTGCTCACCTGGAGCAAACCGTTGGTGCCTGCCAATCGTGCGGCATCATCCAATATTGTGCGCCTCGAAGATCGTGGTATGACCGACACCGAATTTCCGTCCCTGTCGATTGGCAATCTAGCCTCACATCGCGCCATCGAGACCGCGATGGGCACGCCTTTGTCAAATCACCGTTGGCGCACCAATATCTGGTTAGACGGGTTGGAACCTTGGGTTGAATTTGACTGGGTTGGCCATGATATCCGCATTGGCGGCGCCGAATTTTCCGTTCGTGAACGGGTCAAACGCTGCCTTGCCACCACCGCCAATCCCGACACCGGGGTGCGCGACGCCGATACTTTAAAAACCCTGCAAGACACATGGGGCCACACCGACCATTGCGTTTATGCCGAGGTCACCAAATCCGGCCAAATCGCCACTGGCGACAAAATCGAGGTTCTCTAGATGCAACTTCCCTTCCCTTTGGCCGAGACACCCGACGCCGCAAGTTCCGAAAAAGGTCGCCTGCTGTTTGCCGGTGAGACCGAGTTTCTGAAAGGCGTGGTCGCCATGTCCGGCCTGCCCCCAAGCGATCGCCTCGAGGTTTGTTTTGCAGGACGATCAAACGTTGGAAAATCCACACTTATCAACGCGTTAACGGGTCGCAAGGCGCTTGCCCGGGCGTCCAACACACCGGGACGCACACAAGAAATAAATTTTTTCACCGCTGGCGAAGACCATTATATCGTCGACCTTCCCGGCTATGGCTATGCCAATGCGCCGCTTGATGTGGTGGCAAAATGGCAGCGTTTGCTCAAAAGCTATCTCTCTGGCCGTCAAAATCTGCGCCGTGCGTTTGTTTTGATTGATGCGCGCCACGGTGTGAAAAAAGTTGACGAAGAAATCCTGTCACTGCTCGATAGCGCCGCCGTCACCTTTCAATGTGTGTTGACCAAAGCCGATAAAGTCAAAGAAAAAGACCGCGCCATCGTGTTGGACCAAGTGCGCAAAGCGCTATCAAAACACCCCGCTGCCTATCCTGAAATCATCCTGACATCATCGGAAAAAGGCGACGGGATCGAAATTCTGCGCACCACAATTGCCACGTTGGTATAACCGCCCTAACGGTTACACGTGCTGCGCCCCGTTCACCTCGATTTCGGTGCCGGAAATATACGACGAATCCTCGGAACACAGGAAATAGATCGCCGCGGCGACTTCTTCGGGTTGCCCCAATCGGCGCATCGGCAATGTTTCCACAATTTTGTCGGTGCCCGGACTTAGGATTGCGGTTTCCACCTCACCGGGTGCAATAGCGTTCACCCGCACCCCCATCGGCCCATAATCATGCGCCATTTCACGGGTTAGCGCCGCCAACGCCGCCTTGGATGTGGCATAGGCGGCACCGGCAAACGGATGCACCCGCACGCCCGCGATTGATGTCACATTTACCACAGCACCTTTCGCCGCCGCCAATTCCGCCTGCAATCCGCGCGCCAATACCACCGGCGCAAAGAAATTGACGTGAAACACCTGCCCCCATGCCCGCAGATCGGTATCAAGAGTATTGAGACGCTCGCCCTCCGGCCCTTTTGGCGAAATACCGGCATTATTCACCAATGCATCCAACCGCCCGCCGAGCTTTTCGCGGATCACTTCGACCCCGCGAATCGTATCGCTTGGATCGGATAGGTCAATTTGCACATGGTTTTCACCGCCCCCACCCCAAGGACATTCCTGCGGAAACGGGTGGCGCGAACAGGTAATCACCCGCCAGCCCTCGCGGTTAAACCGCCGCACCGTGGCATGACCAATTCCACGGCTCGCCCCCGTCAGCACCATGGTTTTCTGTATCTCGTTGCCTGTCATATCGCGTTCGCCCTATTCAATTCGCCGCCAATTCTATCACCCGCCCCCCGATATACAACGCAGCACTTGGCAGCCTAGCACAAACCCTCTAACAAACGTGCCAAGAGGGATAAAAATGAAGAAGCAAGAGATGAACCGCGACTGGATTTCGACCGCCCGCACCCTGTCACAGGCCCTGCCCCTGTTGCAACGTTACGATGGCGCAACCGTGGTGATCAAATTTGGCGGCAACGCCATGGGCAGCGACGCGGCCATGGCCGATTTCGCCCGCGACATCGTTTTGATGCGCCAAGTCGGGGTGAACCCGGTGATCGTGCATGGCGGCGGCCCGATGATCAATGAAATGCTCGCCAAACTCGACATCGAATCAACCTTCGTAAACGGCAAGCGAGTCACTGATGCCGCCACTGTCGAAGTTGTCGAAATGGTCCTATCGGGTCGGGTAAACAAACGTATTTCCGCCGCTATCAATGCCCAAGGTGGACGTGCTGTGGGGCTAAGTGGCAAGGACGCCAATCTGATGATCTGTTCGCAAACCGATCCTGATCTTGGCTTTGTTGGCACCCCAGACGAGATCGACGTCAGCATCCTGCACACATTGTTCAACGAAGACGCGATCCCCGTCATTGCACCGCTTGGCGCGGGTCGCAACGGTGAAACCTTCAATATCAACGGCGACACGGTTGCCGGCGCGATTGCCGCGGCTCTTAATGCGGATCGTTTGTTACTGTTGACCGATGTGGCCGGTGTCAAAAATGCCGATGGCGAGGTTTTAACCGAACTCACCGCCACCAAAATTCGCGAAATGATTGCAGATGGCACCATTGCCGGCGGGATGATTCCCAAAACCGAAACCGCATTGGCGGCGATTGAGGGCGGTGTGCGCGGTGTGGTCATTCTTGACGGGCGCGCGCCCAATGCCACGCTGTTAGAACTCTTTACCGAACATGGTGCGGGATCGCTTATCCGAGACCGATAACACATTCTTGATGCGGAATGTTACCTATTGCAACTGCACAAAGGAGGCGTAGGATAGACAGATGGAAAATGAATCTCTCATCCGCTTGTCGGTATTCGCCACGCTTTTTTTGCTGTTTGCGGCACTCGAAGCTCTAAAGCCACGACGCCCGCGCGCCCAACCGCGCAGCAAACGGTGGACTACAAATATCGCGTTTACCATTCTGAATACCGGCACGATGTGGCTTTTGGCGTTGCTGCTGCCTGCCCTCGCAGTGGGCGCCGCATGGGATGCCAGTTCGCAAAGCTGGGGATTATTCAACCAAATTCAGCTCCCCTATGCCATTGAAATTATTCTAGCAATTCTGTTTTTCGACTTCGCTATCTGGTTTCAACATCTGATCACCCACAAAATCCCGTTGTTGTGGCGATTGCACCGCGTGCACCATTCGGATGTTGATATCGACGTGACCACCGCGATCCGGTTTCACCCGCTGGAAATCCTGATTTCGATGATCCTCAAGATTTCTCTGGTCTATCTTATGGGGCCGTCCGCCTTGGCGATCATCCTGTTCGAAATCATCCTCAATGGCACCGCGATGTTCAACCACGCCAATATGCGGCTGCCGCTTTGGCTCGATGCGATTGTGCGCAAAATTCTTGTGACACCGGATATGCACCGCGTGCACCATTCCGTGCATCGCTTTGAACATGACAGCAACTACGGGTTTTCCCTGTCGATCTGGGACCGCATGTTTGGCACCTATATCGCGCAACCCAAAGAAGGCCATGACGACATGACCATCGGCCTTGAATGGCAAGATGACAGCCCTACAAAAATTGGTTGGTCGCTGGCGCTACCGTTTTTCCGCAAATGACCTATGGGGCCGTTGAACAGGCGGCCCTTGTGCATCATTTGGAAATTTTTGGCGGCTTTTACCCTAAACCGGCCGATGGGTTACCCCATAACGTCAAAACATTGTTGCTGTTTGGCCCGTCCGAGCCGGGATTTTGGACATATTTCACCGCCACACCCGAATATCGCGATGGTGGCCACGATCCGATGGATCGCTGGTCGGCGCGCGTCTTGGAAATACTGTCCAATGATTTGGGCGCCCGTGCCTATTTCCCGTTTGGTGGTCCGCCGTTTCAACCGTTTATCGCATGGGCACGGGCCACGGGGCGCGCACATACCTCACCTATTTCAATGTTGGTGCATGATGTCGCCGGACTTTTTGTATCTTACCGTGGCGCTCTGACCTTTGATCATATTCTCGACCTTCCTGCCACCACCACATCGCCATGCGATACATGCGCAGGCCGACCGTGCACATCGGCCTGTCCCGTTGACGCCCTCGGCGCGCACTACGATGTCCCCGCCTGCAAGTCCGAGCTAGAGCGGGCGGGCAACGCGTGCATGGATCAGGGGTGTGCCGCACGCCGTGCTTGCCCGATTAGCCAAAACTATGGCAGGGTGGCGGAACAATCTGCATTTCACATGGAATATTTCAAATGACCAAACGCCTTATCCTGATGCGCCACGCCAAATCCGCATGGGATGATCCACGCCTGCCAGATGTGGAACGGGTGCTCAATGCACGCGGTCAACAATCGGCAAATGCGATGGGTGCATGGCTCAAGGCGCAGAAATATGTCCCTGATCAAATCATGTGTTCATCCGCAGCACGCACAATGGAAACCAGTGACCGCCTCATGTTTGACGCGCGGATTGAGCCGATAGACGCGCTTTATCTCGCTCCGGAAGGGTTGATGGAACAGGTGCTTATGTCGGCTTTTGGCGATTGTGTTTTGATAATCGGCCACAACCCCGGCATTACCGAATTTGCCGCCTCTCTGGTCATATCCCCCCCCGAACACACGCGGTTCTATGACTACCCCACATGCGCCACATTAATCGTTGATTTTGATATTGAGGATTGGGCAGAGATTATTGACGGCACAGGAAAAGTTGTCGATTTTATAACACCCGGCGAAATTCTCTAGGAAACTCCCGAGGCCCCCACCACAATGCAAAAAGCCCCGAACCTGAATTCGGGGCCTTTCTTTTGTCTTAGCGTTGGCTTTAGTGGCCCAAAATCTGGCTCAAGAACAATTGCGTCCGCTCGGATTGCGGGTTGTTAAAGAACTCTTCCGGCTCGTTTTGCTCAACGATCTGGCCTTGGTCCATGAAAATCACCCGGTTGGCGACCTGACGTGCAAAGCCCATTTCGTGGGTCACACAGATCATCGTCATGCCTTCTTCGGCAAGTTCGATCATCGTATCAAGCACCTCTTTGATCATTTCAGGGTCAAGCGCCGATGTTGGTTCATCAAACAACATGATTCGTGGTTTCATACACAAAGACCGCGCAATCGCCACGCGTTGCTGTTGACCACCCGAAAGTTGACCGGGATATTTATCGGCCTGTTCGGGGATTTTCACCTTCTCGAGGAAATGCATCGCGGTTTCTTCGGCTTCTTTCTTGGGGGTCTTGCGAACCCAGATCGGCGCCAACGTGCAGTTTTCGAGAATGGTCAGATGCGGGAACAGGTTAAAGTGTTGGAAACACATCCCCACCTCTGAACGGATCTTGTCAATATTTTTGAGATCCGAGGATAACTCGGTCCCGTCCACAATGATTGACCCTTGTTGATGCACTTCCAAACGGTTGATGCACCGGATCAATGTGGATTTTCCGGACCCCGAAGGGCCACAAACCACAATCCGTTCACCGCGATTAACGGTGATGTTGATATCCTTGAGAACGTGAAATGCACCATACCATTTGTTCATATTGGTGATTTCAATCGCGACCTCGTCCGATACGGTCATATCTACGCGTGCTGCTTCAGACATAATAAGTCACTCCTTAAATTTAGTGGCCAGTCTGAAGCTTGCGCTCCAGATACATGGAATAGCGGGACATTGAGAAACAGAACAGGAAGAAGACAAAGGCAACAAAGCCGTATAGCTCCCAAACAACCGAACTCCATTCCGAGTTCCCCTGGATCAGTTTCACCCAACCGATTGGATCAGACAGCGCAATGATCGACACAAGAGTCGTATCTTTGAACAATCCGATAAAGTTGGACACAATCGACGGGATCGAGATTTTCAACGCTTGCGGCATGATGATCAATCGCTGCGCCTGCCAATAATCCAGACCCAAGGCATCTGCCGCCTCGTATTGTCCGGTTGGCAGGGCCGCCAGACCACCCCGGATCACCTCGGCCATATAGGCCGACGCAAACACCGTGATCATGATCATGACCCGCAGGATGATATCGAATTCCGTCCCCTTAGGCAGGAACAACCCGAGAAGAACCGACGCCACAAACAACAGCGTAATCAACGGCACCCCACGAATAAACTCGATGAAACCAACACAGAGGGTTTTCACAATCAACAGGTCCGATTGCCGACCTAGCGCCAGAACGATCCCGATCGGAAGCGACAGCACAATACCGGTAATCCCCAGAAGGATCGCCAACATAAAGCCGCCAAAATCCCGACTACCCACAGGGCGCAAACCAACAAGGCCCACATCCTTGTAGAGCGTGGAAATCGCATTTTGCACGATATTGCGCTTGTCTTCGGCGCGCAGGGCAACCTTCAACAATGCAATATCTTCCTTGGTCATCGTGTCTTCGTTGATCTCGCGCGGGTTAAAGATATCCGCAACAGCGGCAGGCACTTTTGCCCGCGCCGCTTCGGCTTCCGCGATCAGATCAATCAGCCGTGCCTCGTCGGCCTCAAGAGAATTTACCTGAGCAAGACGCCGCTTCATATCTTTCAGATCACCGATTTCCCGTGACAACGTCGCAACGGCAGAGCCAAGCGCAATCTTGATAGGGGCCTTGGTGGTCAACAGTTCTGCATAAGGCTCGCCCGCATCTTTGGCCACTTTGATCGCAGCTTCCAATTCTTCAACTTTGGCCGCAATCGGGTCTGCAATAGATTGCAAACGATCAACTTCGGCTTGTTGCACAGGCAATGCGGCTTCGATACGCGCGGCTTCAGTAGGCATCCGGCTTGCGCCAATGGCGTGGCTCAAACCGCTGCTGACCATACTCGCAAAGAAAATCCACCAGACGAACGCCGACAGAACCCCGAGAATAATGCCGGTCAAAGACCCAAAGGCTTTGGCGGCAATCTTGTGCACGACAATCCCGACAACGAACCCGAGAAACGCCACAACAGGACCCCAAACCGGACCGCCCCAGAGCAGCCAAGGTGCGACAAACGGAAATGCGATGGAAATGATGAACATCTGTTTTGGCAAACCATTGAACAAAACCGGCGCAATCGCGGCGAACAACACCACCAATGCCAGATTTGGACGCCAGTAGATGTCATTGGGGAAAAACCCGTACATCAACTGCCAGAACCGTTCATGAATAACCCCCCAACAGGCGCGATCCACAAGTTCACCGTGAATTTCTTCGAGAACCTCGCGGCACTCCCATTGCGAATTGGCATTCCAGACGCCGCCAAAAACCCACGGGATCAGAACCGACAGAATCATATAGACGGCAATGAGCGCGATAATCGACAGGATAGAACTAAACACATCCGGAAACAGATTGTTGCGCAACCACCCCACGACGCCAACATCGGTCGACGGTGGTGATTGCTCTGACAACATTTCGGTGCGCACATATGATACAGAATTGTCGCTCATTTTAGCGCTCCTTCAATTGTGTGCGTTCGTTATAGGCGTTCATCACTGCCGAAACCGACAGGGAAATCGCCAAATAACACGCCATCAACAACAAGATGGTTTCAAGTTCGCGACCGGTTTGATTCAGTGTAATACCGCCCAAAGTAGCCGTGATATCCATATAGCCAACCGCAACCGCCAAAGACGAGTTTTTGGTAAGATTTAGGAATTGCGAAATCAACGGCGGGATAATCACCCGCATCGCTTGTGGCAAGATGATAAGGTTCATGGTGCGCCCCGGGCGCAGGCCCAATGCGGCTGCCGCCTCGGATTGGCCCTTGGAAATAGCATTGATCCCCGCCCGCACGATCTCGGCGATAAACGCGCCCGTATACAGAGACAACGCCAACCAAAGCGCGATCAATGAGCTACGCAAATATGTGCCGCCCTTGAAGTTAAAGCCTTTCAGCTCTGGGTAGCCCAGATAAAAACCAAGCGCATAAAGCGTGATCAATACCGGAATAGCCACAATGCCCAGACGTTGCCACCAAACAGTGGGCCGCACGCCGGTTTCGGCTTGAATTGCATTGGCGCGCTTGCCAATTTTGCTACTGATAAACAGCCCCGTAAACAGAACCGCCAGAATGAGCATGAGATCAAGGCTGACTTCAAACGAGTTGCCCAATACCGGCACGTCGCCCAATCCGCGCTCGAACAACGGTTCGGGGACATATATACCACGGTTGGTAATCGCGACACTATCACCGAGCGACATTGTCGCCGTTGCGTTTTCGCCTCTGAAGTCTTTTGGTTGTGGCAGGCTGTCACTGACGACGCCCATAATCAACAAGATCCACAACAACACAGGAACGTTGCGGAAGATTTCCACATAAACAGCGGCAAGGCGCGAAATAATCCAGTTATGCGAGAGACGCAGAACTCCGACGATCACACCGATAAATGTCGCCAGCAAACAGCCCATAACGGCCACAAGCAGCGTATTGATCAATCCTATGACGGCGGCGCGCAAATGGGTGGACTGCGACGAATACTCCAACAGGCGTTGGTTGATATCGTATCCGGATTTGTCACCCAGAAAACCGTAGTTAAAGGTTTTCCCGGAAGCGGCCATGTTTTCGACGACATTGTTCAAAAGCCATCCAACGCCCAACATAAACCCGATCAGAACCACCACCTGAATGGTGTTCGAACGATAACGGGTATCATATAGAAGCATAGACAGACGGAACGACGCCTTTGGCGGGTCGGTCATAGTTGTCATAAGAGACATCCCTGTGTTCTCTGGCCTATTTTGTCGGCGCGAGTTGTCCCGCTGCCATGGCGCAGATGATTTATTTACTGTTACTGGTAAGTATCGTTATAAAAAAAGGCGCGGGGATAAACCCGCGCCTTAGTTTGTTCAACTTAACGGAAAGGAGGCGAATAGATAAGACCGCCATCTGTCCAAAGTGCGTTCAAACCACGCGACAGACCGATAGGAGTGCTTTCGCCGATGTTCGCTTCGAACAGTTCAGCAAAGTTACCACCCGCTTTAATCGCGTTCATCGCCCAGTTGGCTTCCAGACCAAGCATTTCGCCCATGGAACCTTCTGTGCCCAGAATACGGTTGATTTCAGGGTTGTTGGTGCCTTTTGCCAGCTCGTCGATGTTGGCAGAAGTGATGCCCAGCTCTTCAGCAGAGATCAAAGCGTTCAGAGACCAGCGAACGATATCGCCCCACTCGTTGTCGCCGTGACGTACCAACGGGCCAAGTGGCTCTTTGGAGATGATTTCTGGAAGAACCACGTGATCATCTGGCTTTTCGAACGCGGCACGTGTTGCAGCCAACGCAGACGCGTCAGTTGTCAGCGTGTCACATGCACCCGCAAGATATTGCTTTTGTGCTTCGGCGTTGCCTTCAACCGGTACTGGCTCATAAGAGATGCCATTTACGCGGAAGAAATCTGCAAGGTTAAGCTCGGTTGTTGTCCCGGTTTGGATACAAACAGTCGCGCCATCCAGATCTTTGGCGGAAGTTACGCCCAAAGATTTTGGAATGAGAAAGCCTTGGCCATCGTAGTAGTTAACACCTACGAAATCGAGCTTCAGGTCGGCATCGCGAGACAACGTCCATGTGGTGTTACGCGCGAGCATATCAACTTCGCCTGAGGACAACGCAGTAAAGCGTGTTTTCGAGCTAAGCGGAACAAAGTTTACAGCATCGGAATCACCGAGTGTGGCAGCAGCGACAGCGCGACATACGCCAACGTCAAAGCCTTCCCAGCGACCGTTTGCATCTGGCGACGCAAAGCCAACCAGACCAGTAGAAACACCGCAGTTCAACTTACCGCGTGCTTTTACATCGTCCAATGTGCCCGCAGCAGCAACACCAGCCGCAAGGCCGGCTACTGTGAGTGCGCCAAAAAATACGGTTTTTTTCATTTTTACCTCTTCCTGATTGTCCACCCGTTTGCCGGGCGGTTCATCCGACACTATGGCCGGGGGTTATTACTTTATGAAGGGTCACCCCTCCTAAGTGGGGTAAGTTTGGTCGGAATCATCGCGTGTCGTCAAGGGTTTGTTCACAAAATTTGATCGTTATATTCGCTAATTTTCGCTTGCATCTGCCGTTAACCACGTTTGCTTGCAATCCTAAGGAGAGTCGCGCTCGCTTTCGCTCGCCATAGCCAAATCAAAGAATCGCCTGGCATGTAAAAATGCTTCGAATTTTATGGCTGCGTTGGCCTCGGCTTCGTCATCTTCACCCCATTGGTCGCGCTGCCAGATTTCGTCCAATCGCGACGCTTCCCACAATTTATGCGTCACATTTGCATCTTTTATCGCGGCAAATCCGATAATAAGCGACCCGGACAGCATCACCAAATCATGAAAGCCCGCGAGTTGAAAATTGTCCATCTCGTGCACCATAGCGCGCAGTTTCGCCAACACTTCGGGGGCTTGCGAAACGTGCAGCACACCGGCGCGCGGCTCTAACTTGGCCCCTAATTCTTGCGCTGCCCACGTTAATAGCGGGCCCCAAACCGCCGATTGCCGTGCCACCAGTTCGACCGGCGTTTCCGCCCGATAACACAGTAAATCACTATCGCCGTAATCGGCCAACATATCCGCGACTTCGCCGTGCTGCGCGCTCACTTTATCAAGGGCTGCATTGGCCGAACGGGTCATTGGCATCGTCATTGGGTCGATTTTTTCGACCTGCGCATCCCACTCGGCTGCAATCGCCTCTGCCATGTCTTGCGTTGGCACCACAAGCGCGGTTTTCGCGGGCGTTTTTATCCCCCGCCCATCAAGTTCGACCGTAAAGCCACCCGCGACCGGAACAACGGCTGCCGTTTTCCAAAACCGCTTTGCCGCCCATTCGCCACTCACAACATACCCTCAAACGGGTCTTTCTCGGCGAAACTGTCTTCCCAACCAACGGTTTCCCAAGTTTGCTTCATGTGATCGGGCAACGGCGCAATCAGTTCCACAATCGCGCGTGTCACCGGATGTTCAAAGGTCAACGACCGCGCATGAAGATGCAGTTTGCGGCTGATTACCCCCCCTGCCCCTGCGCCCCAGCCATCACCAAGGTTTTCCTGACCCGATCCACCATATTTTCCGTCACCGATGATCGGATGCCCCATTTCGGCCATATGCACGCGCAATTGGTGCGTGCGTCCGGTGATCGGTGCCATTGCCACCCAACTCATCCTGCTGCCAAGACGGAATTGCGTTGAATAATAGGTGGTTGCCCGTTTCGCGCCCTCGGTGCTGTCCACTTCTTGGGGATGCACCACATACATCTTTTCGCCTTCGCCTTCGCCGCTTGATCCGAACCGTTTGACAAGCCCGTATTTGATCACCCCGCGCAGGGGTTGCGGCACCCCGGCAACAGCCGCCCAATACAACTTGCGGGTCTCGCGATGGCGAAACGCCGTGGTCAATCCTTTGGCAGCGGCACGGGTGCGCGCCAAGACCAGAACACCGGATGTGTCTTTATCCAACCGATGCACAAGGCGGGGTTTTTCGTCCAAATCATACATCAACGCCTCGGCCAAACCATCCACGTGGCGGCTCTGCTTGCTGCCACCTTGCGTGGGCAAACCGGCGGGTTTGTTAAGCGCTATTATCTGGTCGTCACGATAGATCACGCAATCGCGGATCATACGCGCGTCTGCCACGCTTACCGAGGTGCGCAAAATCGGCTTCATCTGTCCGGGGTCGGGCAATGGCGGTATCCGCACGCTTTGACCAACTTCGATGCGGGTTGATCCTTTGACCCGCCCGCCATCAACGCGAATTTCGCCTTTGCGGCACAGCTTTTCAATTTTGCCTTGACCAATATGGGGAAACAACCGCCGCACATAACGGTCAAGCCGTTGATCCCCGTCGCCGTCTTCCACAATCAATATTTGTACTCTGCTCATGCCCAATATCCTCTCGCGACCATCAACCCGATAACCAATCCGCCCAGTGATAACGCCACCGACAACACCACATAGGCCGCCGCCGTGCCGATCTGTCCGCGTTCAAACAGCGTCACCGTTTCGAGCGAAAACGCCGAAAACGTGGTGAACCCGCCCAAAACACCGGTCATCACAAACGGGCTTAGATGGGTCAATCCGCGCTGCGCCGCAGCGACCACAAACACCCCCATCAAAAACGAGCCGACAATATTAACCAGGATAACGCCCACGGGCATCCCCCACAGGCCACCAATGCCAATCGCGCGCACCACTCCGATGCCGACCAAATACCGCAACGCCGCACCAATCGCCCCGCCAAGGGCCACATTTATCAGGTTTATAAACATAGCCGTGCATGTCCCCCGTGCGCGCACAGATGTCAACAATGACCTCGTCTAGGTTAATCACCCGCCTCGCGTTTGCTGCGCAGTTTTGCAAAGTAATCCAGCCGCCGCTTAAGCTCACGTTCGAACCCGCGTTCCACCGGCGTATAAATCACTGGCCGTTTCATCCCCTCGGGGAAATAACTCTGCCCCGAGAACCCATCTTCGGCATCGTGATCATAGGCGTAGCCCGCGCCATACCCCTGATCCGCCATCAAACTGGTAGGCGCATTCAAAATATGTTTGGGCGGCGGTTCCGATCCGGTTTTCTTCGCGGTGGCCATCGCCATTTTATAGCCCGCATAAACCGCATTCGATTTCGGGGCGAGTGCCAGATAGGTCACCGCCTGGGCCAATGCCAATTCGCCCTCGGGACTGCCCAGACGTTCATAGATCTCCCACGCGTGTAGGCAGACGGTTTGCGCCTGCGGGTCCGCCAATCCGATATCTTCCACCGCCATTCGGGTAATCCGGCGCGCCAGATATCGCGGATCTTCGCCGCCGGTCAACATCCGCGCAAACCAATACAATGCCGCATCCGGATCCGATCCACGCACCGACTTATGCAAAGCACTTATCAGGTTGTAATGTTCATCCCCCGATTTGTCGTATTTCGCCGCCCGCCGCATCAACCGCTTTGACAGCCCCTCAACATCAAGCTTGCCGTCGACTTTCCACGCGCTCACCTGCTCGATCAGATTAAGCAACGCCCGCCCGTCCCCGTCGGCCATTTCCAACAGCGCTTCACGCGCCAATCCGTCAAGCGGTAGCGCCACACCCAAGGCCCCCTCGGCCCGTTGCGCCAACATTTCCAGATCACTCAACACCAGCCGTTCCAGCACCAAAACCTGTGCGCGGCTCAACAGCGCCGAATTCAACTCAAAACTCGGGTTTTCCGTGGTCGCCCCGACCAATAAAATTGTTCCATCTTCCATAAACGGCAAGAACCCGTCCTGCTGCGCCTTGTTGAAACGATGGATTTCATCCACAAAAAGCAACGTCCCCTGCCCGTTACTACGCCGATGCCGCGCCGCCTCGAATACCTTTTTCAAATCCGGTATGCCGGTAAAAATCGCGCTGATCTGAATGAAATGCAGATCACTTTGATCCGCCAGAAGCCGCGCAATTGTGGTTTTCCCAACCCCCGGTGGTCCCCAGAAAATCAACGAAGACAGGCTCCCCGAGGCGAGCATAATCCCCAATGGCGCCTCTGGCCCAAGCACCTGTTGCTGCCCAATCACATCGCACAACACCTTGGGGCGCAAACGATCCGCCAAAGGCCGCGGGCCGGTATCCTCTTGCGGCTCGCGGGACGGGCTATCAAACAGATCGGCCATATTCTAGCGCCGGAATTTCATTGAAAGACGCTGCAAACCGCGTTGCACATCCAGTGCAATCCAGCGCCCCGCCTCTGCAAAAACCGCCTGTGCATGGCGTGTTGTAGTGATCCGCTCGCGGTTAATCCCGCGTAATATATCACCGGATTTAAGGCCAACGCGCTGCCCAAACGGCCCTGGATCAACGACGACAACCCCGTCAATTCCTAACGGCAGACCATATTCGGCAAGCACGGCAGGGTTAATATTGGACAACACCATTTCCGGTATCGGCATCCGCCGGTCGGTGGTGACGATCTCGCGGGGTGGCTGATCGGGGGCTGACATCAACTCAACCAGCACATCTTCGGTAATACCTTGCCGAAACCGCGAGATCACCGTCTTGGTTCCAAGACCCGCAACCGACATCCGAAATACCATTTCCGCAGGCGTATTCACAGTCTGCCCATCAACGGCCAAAATCACGTCTCCGGCCTTGAATCCCGCGCTTAAAAACGGGCTAACCTGGTGCATGTCCGAAATTACGATCCCGCCAGGAATGGCAAGTCCGAGGCTCTCGGCAAGATCACCATCCACCGATTGCCCGTTCATCCCCGCCCAAGGCCGCAAAAATCGTTTATTTCCGGCGCGAGCCTGCGCCATGAATTGCGCCACCAGATTGGCCGGAATTGCGAACCCAATCCCGTTTGACCCACCGGACCGCGTTAAAATTGATGTATTGATCCCAATAAGATGGCCATTCACATCAATCAGCGCCCCGCCGGAATTTCCCGGATTGATCGGCGCATCGGTTTGAATAAAATAGCCATGCGTGCTGCCTGTCGCGGCGCCGGTGCGTGCAAGGCCCGAAATAATCCCGCTGCTCACGGTTTGTCCAACCCCGAACGGATTTCCAATCGCAAGGGTCAGTTCCCCAACCTCGACATCATCACTGTTGCGCAATGGCAAAAACGGCGTTTCCGGCGCGTCAATCAATTGCAATATGGCCAGATCGCTGTCTTCATCCGACAGTAAAACCGACGCCTTAAATTCACGCCGATCGGTTAGAACAACCCGAATATCCGTCGATTGCCCAACCACATGATAATTTGTCACCACGATACCATCCGCCGACAATATCACGCCAGAGCCAAGCGAGTTTTGCACCCGTGGCCGTTGTTCGGCGAAATCCTTGAAGAAACCCTGGAAAAACGGATCTGACTGAAAAATATTGCGCTGCGCCGCTACGATTTGCTTGGCGTAGATGTTCACCACTGCAGGCGCCGCCTGTTTGACCAATGGCGCAAATCCCAACTGGATTTCCATCTGTGAGCTGGGCACGCGGGTTTGCGCCGCCAAACCGATTGGCGCCACTATTAAAAGAACCAGTCCTACGATCAATCGCATTGTTTCCCCCTCATTTCCTCACTCAAGATATGCGGATCAGAATGGTAAAAAGCAAGCCACACCGCACAAACAAAAAGGCCCCCGCCAATCTGGCGAGGGCCTTTTATAAACTATAACCGTCAGATTACTCTGCGGCAGCCTCGGCTTCAACGCGGGCTTTGTCGGCTTTGCCTTTGGCATCTACGTCGCGCTCAACAAATTCGATGATCGCCATCGGTGCCATGTCACCATAACGGAAACCGGCTTTGAGAACCCGAACATAACCGCCTTGACGGTCTTTGTAGCGTGGGCCAAGAATTTCGAAAAGTTTGGCAACATATTGATCTTGCTTCAACTGTGCTGCGGCCTGACGGCGCGCGTGCAGATCACCGCGTTTGCCAAGTGTGACCAGCTTTTCAATATAGCGGCGCAGCTCTTTGGCTTTGGGCAATGTTGTTTTGATCTGCTCATGCTCGATGAGCGAGCCGGCCATATTGGCAAACAGAGCTTTGCGGTGCTCATGGGTGCGGTTTAGGCGGCGGTAACCTTTTGCGTGACGCATGTGTTCAATCCTTAATTACGTTTGTTTTGCTTTGTCTGGCAGCCGATGCGTGTCAGCCACTCTCCTTGGGGCTTGTGCCCGATCTTCCCCGCAACATGCGGGCATTAGGTGAGGCGGGCACTACGGCCCGCCTCAAATTCTTAAAAGGCGTCTTCGAATTTCTTCGCCAGATCTTCGATATTGTCCGGTGGCCAATCCTCAACGTCCATGCCCAGATGCAGACCCATACCCGACAGCACTTCTTTGATTTCGTTCAAAGATTTGCGGCCAAAGTTTGGTGTGCGCAGCATTTCTGCTTCGGTTTTCTGGATCAAGTCGCCGATATAAACGATGTTGTCGTTCTTCAGACAATTTGCAGACCGCACCGACAATTCCAACTCGTCCACTTTCTTGAGAAGCAGCGGGTTGAATTCAAGACCATCATCTTCGTCTTGACGCGACGCTGATTCCGGCTCGTCAAAATTCACGAAAATCGACAGTTGATCTTGCAGGATACGGGCGGCAAATGCCACGGCGTCGTCCGGCGTGATCGAGCCATCGGTTTCGACCTTCATTGTCAGTTTGTCATAATCCAGAACCTGACCTTCGCGGGTCGGTTGCACATTATAAGACACTTTGGTGACCGGCGAATAAATCGCATCAATCGGGATCAGGCCAATCGGTGCATCTTCGGGCTTGTTCTTATCTGCCGAAACATAGCCTTTACCAGTGTTAACACTGAGTTCCATGAACAGGTCCGCGCCTTCATCAAGGTGACAAATCACGTGGTCTTTGTTCAGGATTTCGATGCCCGCACTGTCCGAAATATCACCGGCGGTGACAACCCCGGGGCCTTTGGCATTGATCGACAGGCGCTTTGGCCCTTCGACTTCCATACGGATTGCCACGCCTTTGAGATTAAGCACGATGTCGGTCACGTCTTCACGAACACCGGAAACCGATGTAAACTCGTGCAGAACATTGTCGATTTGCACCGACGTGATGGCCGCGCCTTGCAGCGAGCTCATCAAAACACGGCGCAGCGCGTTACCAATTGTCAGACCGAAACCGCGCTCCAGCGGCTCGGCAACAACAGTTGCCTGACGCATCGGATCATTGCCCGGCTTTACGTCAAGTTGCATAGGCTTGATCAATTCAGCCCAATTTTTATGGATCATGTGTCCCTCCATTCCTGTCTTGTCCTCATGTCCGAAGGCCAAGACGCCCGAGGTTTCAAAAAATCGTGTGAAATGCCAATATGGGACCGCGCAAACCGTGGCCCCATATGATCAGATAATTAAACCCGGCGGCGTTTCGGAGGGCGACAGCCGTTGTGCGCCATTGGGGTCACATCACGAATAGATGTGATGTTGAACCCGATTGCCGCCAAGGCGCGCAAGGCGCTCTCACGACCGGACCCGGGGCCCTGCACTTCGACTTCCAGCGTTTTAACGCCGTGCTCTTGTGCTTTTTGACCGGCATCTTCTGCGGCCAACTGCGCCGCATAAGGTGTCGATTTACGCGAGCCCTTAAAACCCATTGTTCCCGCCGAGGACCATGCAATCGCATTGCCCTGAACGTCGGAAATCAGGATTTTGGTATTGTTGAAAGACGAATTCACATGCGCCACACCTGCGGCGATGTTTTTGCGCTCTTTGCGCTTCGTGCGTGTCTTATCACGTGCCATTGATCAGACCCCCTATTTCTTCTTGCCAGCAATAGCCCGTGCAGGGCCTTTGCGTGTGCGCGCATTTGTATGGGTGCGCTGACCGCGAACCGGCAGGTTGCGACGATGACGCAGGCCGCGATAGCAACCCAGATCCATCAAACGTTTGATGTTCATTTGGGTTTCACGGCGCAAATCACCTTCTACAAGGCAATTGGCGTCGATAAATTCGCGCACTTTCAGAACTTCGGCATCCGACAGTTCGTTAACGCGACGGGTCAGGTCGATTTCGACCCCTTCGCAGATTTCTTTGGCCGTAGCAGGGCCAATTCCAGTGATATAAGTCAGGGCGATCGGGACCCGTTTATGGGTCGGGATGTTAACGCCGGCGATACGTGCCAAGTGTTACGTTCCTTTTGGTTGCGGTTCCGTCATTCCAGAACCTTTTTTCACAACATGAGGCCCGAGGCATCATACCAACGGGCCGCAGCTGAATTTCAGTTAATCCGGCAAGAATCACGATTCAATAGAATCACTTCCCTTGCGAGATAGCGTTGCGTATGGCGTTTTTAGAGAGCCGTCAAGGCCTCGCACCAAGACTTGGCCCTAATTATCGAGAGCCGCGGCAATTGAGGCCTGAACCACCTTGATATCGGCAAGACCGTCCACCCGTTTCAACAGGCCATGGGCAAAGTAATACCCAAGTAGCGGTGATGTCTTTTTGTAGTATTCCATCAAGCGGTTCATCAGGCTGGTTTCATTGTCATCGGCACGGCGTTTGAAGTCGCTCGCCCCACAGATCGCACATTTGCCATCCGCAGGTTGTGGCGCGGTGACGTCATGATAGACCTCGCCACAATTACCACAGGTAGAACGCCCCGTAATACGGGCCACCAGGGCCTCGTCGCGCACCCGCAATTCAATTACCGCGTCGAGTTTTTCACCGACGGATTCAAGCAATTCACCCAATGCCACGGCCTGTGCCAGCGTGCGTGGAAAACCGTCAAAGATGAAGCCGCCCTTTTTGTCACCCTCAAGCCGTTCACGGATCAACCCGATCACAATCTCGTCGGTCACCAGATCACCGCGCGCCATAACATCGGCAACAACCTGCCCCATTTCACTTCCGCTATCACGTGCCTCACGCAGCATATCCCCGGTCGACAGTTGGATCATATTGCGGGTCTCGACCAAATGGCGGGCCTGCGTCCCTTTGCCGGCACCCGGCGGTCCTACGAGGATAATATTCATCTGCGTCCAGTTCCTTTCTTGGCACGTTTCTTGCCCTTGCCGCGCAGCTGCGATTTCTCGATTAGCCCTTCATATTGATGCGCCAGCAAATGCGATTGCACCTGTTGTATGGTGTCCATGGTTACCGAAACAACAATCAGAACCGAGGTCCCGCCAAAATAAAACGGGATCGCAAATTGACCACGTAGAATTTCCGGCAACAACATCACCAAAACAAGGTAGCCAGAGCCAAGCACCAAAACCCGATTGACCACATATTCAAGATATTCAGCAGTTTTCTTGCCTGGACGAATACCGGGCACAAAACCATTCTGGTTCTTGAGATTATCCGCAACTTCTTCAGGCTTGAACGACACGTTAAATGTATAGAAATACGCAAAGAACACGATCATCAACACAAAGAACAACAGATAGAGCGGTTGACCGGGGCCAAAATACGCCATCAACGTCGACATAATCGGGCCGGTCTGGGCCGAAGAAGAAAATGTGCTTATTGTGGTTGGTAACAACAACAACGAACTGGCAAAAATCGCCGGAATAACGCCCGCAGGATTGACCTTGACCGGCAGGTGGCTCGACCCGCCATCATAGACCTTCATGCCGACCTGACGCCGTGGGTATTGAATGTGGATTTTGCGCAATGTGCGCTCCATGAACACCACGAATGCGATGGTCACAAACACCATCACAATCACCCCGATAATTACGGCGGGGCTAATCGCGCCGGACCGACCTTGGGCAAAGAATTGCGCCAATGCGGCGGGAACTTCGGCAATAATGCCAACGAAAATGATCAGCGAGATACCGTTACCGATGCCACGCGCGGTGATTTGCTCGCCGAGCCACATCAGGAACATGGTGCCGCCCACCAGCGTAATCAGCACCGAAACCCGAAAGAACATGCCCGGATCGGTTGCCAGATCACCGGCCTCAAGGCTCACTGCGAGGCCATAGGCCTGCAAAGTTGCCAAGGCCACGGTGCCGTAGCGCGTATATTGATTGATCTTTTTGCGACCTGCATCGCCTTCTTTTTTCAATTGCTCCAACGCCGGAACCATTGACGTCAGCAACTGCACAATAATCGACGCCGAAATATACGGCATGATCCCGAGCGCAAAAATACCCATGCGGCCAAGCGCCCCGCCGGTGAACATTTGCAGAATACCGGTAATGCCCTGCCCCGCTTGATCCATAAATTCGCGCAGAGCGACGGAATCAATGCCCGGAACCGGGATAAACGTGCCCAAACGATAGACGATCAACAAGCCGAGGGTAAAAAAGATGCGGTTGCGAAGGTCGGTTGCCTTACCAAGTGCGCCCCAACTTGTGTTTGCGGCCATTTGTTCTGCTGCAGATACCATTTGTGCGGTCTCTTTCGTGTGTTTATGACAACGCCGCCCAGAGCGTTTCCAGCTCAAAGCGGCGTTTGGAAATCTTCACAGACTATGTAAGTGGCGTAAGCGCCGCGAACAAGGTCTTATTCTGCGGCTTCGACTTTTGCGGCAGATGTTACCGTAAGTGATCCGCCGGCTTTCGCTACGGCTTCTACGGCAGATTTGGACGCGCCGGTCACTTCGATGCTGGCCTTCGAGGTGAATTCACCTTTGGCCAGAACCCGGATGCCGTCCAATTTGCGACGCACGAGGCCGGATGCAATCAATGCATCTTCGGTAATCGCGGCTTTGGCGTCGAGTTTTTTGGCGTCGATGAATTTCTGGATAAGACCAAGGTTCACAACAGCATAGGATTTGCGGTTCGGTTTGGAAAACCCGCGTTTTGGCAGACGTTGGTAGAGGGGCATTTGCCCGCCTTCAAACCCTTTGATCGCCACACCCGAACGGGATTTTTGACCTTTGATACCACGCCCACCGGTTTTACCAGTGCCGGAACCGGGACCACGACCAACGCGTTTGCGTTTTTTTGTGGCACCTGGATTGTCTGAAAGTTGATTGAGTCTCATGTCGCTTCTCCTTTTGCCGGATGTGCCCCCCAGCGACGGATTGGGGCAACCACGGCGTTACAATTGATTCGTGCGGTCCCATGACCACTTGGCGCGTATAGACACTTTGAGCGTTTCAATCAATGAGGAAAATCGTCGTTCTTCGGAAGGCGGCTCGTCAATTGAGCAAGATAGTTTTGGGAAACAGTTTTTCCAGAAATGGTTTCATCAGAAAAATGCTTTCTAAAGGCACTATCTCTCGTTACCGGCGAGGGGTGAGGATAGTAGTCGTAATCTAAATCCATTTCCTCTATGGATGACAGCGCCCTTTCCGCCATACGGCCAAAAACAATAAGGTGGGCCATTCGCGGCTTGAGAATTTCTATTTCCTCACCTAGCCCGAATTATTCATGAAGCGGCGTAAATCGTTTGGCGGGCGTAGATCAAGCTGTTGAAATGTCGTATGATTTTGGTGTTGAACAAGATCATTCACCTCCAGCAGAAAATCCAGCCCGCCATGAACGACGATACA
>JAUZRV010000285.1 GCA_030950105.1 Rhodobacterales bacterium
ACAGGATAACCGCGCAAAGGCAGTCGAGATCATCGCGGCAGAACGATAATCCCACTTTCTCTGAATCACCCTGACCAAAAAAGGCGCTGATGTCGCGTCCGACAAAACTCTGCTAAACCGTTATGTTCTGCTGGACAAACCGGTTACGGATGAAGATGGACAACATCATAGTTTGCGCATCGGCCTTATCGGTTTTGCCCCACCCTTGGCCACGCTTTGGGATATAAAAAGCCGCAATAGTTCGCTTTTCACCCGCGATATCGTGCAATCTGCGCGCGCTCTTGTTCCTGAAATGAAACGTCGGGGGGCCGATGTTATTATCGCGCTTTGCCATTCGGGTATTCACGCCGCCACCGGGTCGGATGGTTTGGAAAACGCCAGCACCCAAATCGCAACAGTGGATGGCATCGACGCGATCATTGCCGGACACACCCACGAGGTTTTTCCCGGTGAACACCACGCTTCGCAATCCGGAATTGATGCGGCATTGGGAAAATTGCACGACACGCCCACTGTTATGGCCGGCTCTCTGGGCGCTCACCTTGGGTTGATTGATCTGGTCTTGCAACGCCACCACGCCGGCTGGCAGGTCCAAAAAAGCCGGGTCCAAACCCGCCCGATCTCCAAGAACAACCACACCGGCGGAACAATCGCACTTGTCGGTAATGACCCCGATGTGGTGCATGCCGCCGCCAAAGGCCACGCCAAAACCCTTGATTACATCCACCAACCCATCGGCAAAACCTCCGGTCCGTTGCATAGCTATTTTTCCCAAATCACCACCGACGCCACAATGTCACTGGTGACGGGTGCCCAACGCCATTTTGGCCGCCGCGCACTTGCCGCAAGCGATTATAGCCACCTGCCGGTTCTATCCGCCGCCTCTCCGGTAAAAGTTGGCGGTCGCGGGGGGGGCGCGCAACTACGTTGATATTGCCGCCGGAAGCCTCGCCATTCGCCATATTGCCGACCTATCCCGAATTATTCATGAAGCGGCGTAAATCGTTTGGCGGGCGTAGATCAAGCTGTTGAAATGTCGTATGATTTTGGTGTTGAACAAGATCATTCACCTCCAGCAGAAAATCCAGCCCGCCATGAACGACGATACAC
>JAUZRV010000286.1 GCA_030950105.1 Rhodobacterales bacterium
ACGGGTATGATCCGCTAGAGAACGAGGGTGCATTGACGCCGCCGCTGCATCTGACGTCAACATTTGCGTTTGAAAGTGCCGAGGCAGGTGGTGAAATGTTTGCCGGCGAGCGCGCAGGGCACGTATATTCACGTGTTTCCAACCCGACCTGTGATCTGTTGGAAAAGCGCATTGCGGTGCTTGAAGAAGCCGAGGCCGGCCTTGCCCTTGCGTCGGGAATGGGGGCGATTTCGGCAACCTTGTGGACATTGCTCGCGCCCGGGGACGAAGTTATAGTTGATAAAACCCTCTATGGGTGCACGTTTAGTTTTATGCAGCACGGATTGGCGAAATTCGGCATCACCATTACCCATATAGATATGACCGATCCAGCCAATTTGGAACATGCAATAAGTGCAAAAACCAAAGTGGTGTTTTTTGAAACACCGGCCAATCCAAATATGCGACTGGTGGATATTGCTGCGGTGTCCGACATCGCGCATGCGGCGGGGGCGACAGTGGTGGTAGACAACACTTATGCCACACCATATCTGACACGGCCAATCACGATGGGCGCCGATATTGTGGTTCATTCGGCAACGAAATATCTTGGCGGGCATGGCGATGTGGTGGCCGGTTTGGTGGTGGGAACCCTTGAATTGATCACCGAAATCCGCGTGTTCGGGATGAAGGATATGACCGGCGCGGTGATGGCCCCGTTTAATGCCATGTTGATTTTACGCGGGTTGAAAACCCTTGAACTGCGCATGGAACGCCATTGTTCAAATGCGATGACGGTGGCGGAAATGTTGGAAAATGCACCGGGGGTGCGCAAGGTCTGGTATCCGGGTCTGGCCAGTTTTAAACAGCGTGATTTGGCACAAAAGCAGATGGCTGGATTTGGCGGCATGATCGCGTTTGAGGTCGAGGGCGGAGTGGCCGCGGGGCGCACCTTGATGAACCGGCTGCATATGATCAAACGGGCGGTGTCGCTTGGCGATGCAGAAACCTTGATCCAGCATCCGGCAAGCATGACCCATTCGACCTACACCCCAGAAGAACGCGCCGAACACGGGATCAGCGAAGGCTTGGTGCGCCTGTCGGTCGGCCTTGAAGGGGTAGCCGATATTGTGGGCGATCTGGAACAGGCACTGTCCCGCCTGATTGTGCGTGACGTCGCCTAAATGGCATTATCTGCGCAGGTTAGATTAGGGGCTGCGCGAAACCCCTGATTTGATCCGGCGCAGTGAAATCGAGGATTCAATCGAGGCAACACCGGGGATTTTGGTCAACCGCCCGACCAGAAACTGTTCAAAATCCGCAAGGCCACGGGTCACCACCCGCAACAGATAATCCCGGTTTCCGGTCATCAACCAGCAATCCACCACCTCGGGAAATCCTCTAATCGCGGCCTCTAGCGTCTCAAGTTGCTCGTCCACCTGCTTTTCAAGTTTGACCGAAACAAAAACCGACACCTCATAGCCAAGAGCGGCCTCGTCGATAACCGCGCAATAACCGGAGATAATTCCCGACGCTTCAAGAGCTTTGACACGGCGGGAAACCGGGGTTGCACTCATCCCGATCTCGTCGGCGAGGTCGAGAATCGACATGCGGCCATCGCGCCGAAGCGCCCGCAGGATTTTGAGGTCAAATGCGTCAAGGTTGGGGATTATCACCACGGACTCCGATTATTCATTACTTTATCACCCACTACATGCGGGATTCGCGCAGTAATAACAATCCGTCCCTTGCGCAATGACCCTACAATCGCGGTAACAACTATATCAACGAGGCTTTGCCATGACCCGATCAACTGCCCATCTTAAAACCATCGAACAACGGCTTTTGTGGTTGTCACACTGGATGATTCATAATGCCAATCACATCCGCCCCAAGGTGGATGGGATAAAAATCGGCGGCCATCAGGCATCGTCGGCGTCAATGGTTTCAATCATGACCGCGCTTTATTTTGATGCGTTGCGGCCCCAAGACCGGGTTGCGGTGAAACCGCATGCCTCGCCGATATTCCATGCGATGCAATACCTCATGGGCAACCAGACCCGCGAGAAAATGGAAGAATTCCGTGGCTTTGGCGGGGTGCAATCCTATCCATCGCGCACCAAGGATATTGACGATGTGGATTTTTCCACGGGCTCGGTGGGCCTTGGGGTGGCAATCACATCGTTTGCGTCACTGGTGCAAGATTATATCGCGGCCAAACAGTGGGATCAGGGGCGCGAAATGGGCCGGATGGTGGCGCTTGTCGGGGACGCCGAACTTGATGAGGGCAATATATACGAAGCGTTGCAAGAGGGTTGGAAAAACGGGCTGCGCAATTGTTGGTGGATCATAGATTATAACCGTCAATCGTTGGATGGCGTGGTGCGTGAGGGGCTGTTTCAACGGGTCGAAAAGATCTTTGATGCCTTTGGCTGGGATGTGGTGCGGATCAAATATGGCACTTTGCAACGCGCGGCCTTTGGTGAACCGGGGGGCGAGAAGCTCAAGCAATGGATAGACGAGTGCCCCAATCAACTTTATTCGGCGCTTACGTTTATGGGCGGCAAGGTGTGGCGCGAACGTTTGATGGAGGCGCTTGGCGATCAGGGCGATGTAAGCGCGCTCTTGGCGGCGCGCAGTGACGATGCACTGGCGCAATTGATGGAAAACCTGGGCGGAAATTGCGTAGAAACCATGGCGGCGGCCTTTGCCGCGATTGATCACGACCGGCCCACCTGTTTTCTCGCCTATACGATCAAGGGATGGGGCACGCCGATTGCCGGACACAAAGACAATCACGGCGGGTTGATGAACAAGACGCAAATGGCCGCATGGCAGGCGCATATGGGCGTCGTAACGGGTCAGGAATGGGAAAAATTTGCCACGGTGGATGATCCCGATGCACTACAGGAATTTCTGGACGAGACCGCATTTTTCGCCAAAGGGCGGCGCCGGTTCAAGGACGATATTATCGAGGTGCCAAGCATTGCAATGCAGTCGGATCGCGAGATTTCGACGCAAATGGGATTTGGCAAAATTCTCGATGATCTCTCCAAGGGTGATAGCAAACTCGCGCAGCGGATCGTGACCACATCGCCCGATGTGACCGGCACCACCAATCTTGGGCCGTGGGTAAACCGGCGCAAATTGTTTGCCCGCGATGAACAGGCCGATACCTTCAAGGCCGAAAATATACCGTCAACGGCCAAGTGGGAATTTGCACCGGAAGGGCAGCATATTGAATTGGGCATTGCGGAAATGAACCTGTTTTTGTTGCTTGGGGCGGCGGGCCTGTCCCATTCGGTGTTCGGCAAACGGTTGATCCCGATTGGCACGGTTTATGATCCGTTTGTGGCGCGCGGTCTCGATGCGTTGAATTACGCCTGTTATCAGGACGCGCGGTTTATGATTGTCGGCACCCCGTCGGGCATCACCTTGGCCCCCGAAGGCGGGGCGCATCAATCCATCGGGTCACCGTTGATTGGCATGTCACAGGATGGGTTGGCGGCGTTTGAACCGGCGTTTGTCGATGAATTGGCGGTGATTATGGAATGGGCGTTTGCCCATATGCAGAAAGACGGCAGCGGCGATCCGGACGAGCGCACGTGGTTACGGGATGAAACCGGCGGGTCGGTTTATTTGCGCCTGACCACCAATCCGATTGAACAACCGGGCACGCGCGCCGACGATGCGTTTGCCAAGGGCGCGATTGACGGGGCGTATTGGCTGCGCAAACCGGGGCCAAATTGCGAGGTTGTGATTGCCTATCAGGGGGCGGTGGCCCCCGAAGCGATCAAAGCGGCGGGAATGATTGCCCAAGGGCGGCGCGATGTCGGGGTTTTGGCGGTGACCTCGGCGGATCGGCTTAATGCCGGCTGGACGGCGGCGCAGCGCGAACGGGCGGGCGGCAACGCAGCAGCCCAAAGCCATATCGAGAGGTTGATGGAGGAATTGCCGCGCCATTGCCAGATCGTCACGGTGATTGACGGGCATCCGGCGACCTTGTCGTGGCTCGGCGCGGTTGCGGGGCATCGCACGATCCCGCACGGGGTCGAACATTTTGGCCAGACCGGCACCATTCGGGATTTGTATCGCCACTATCGACTTGATGCGGAGTCTCTGGTGCAATCGGTGGGGGCGCTCACCGCGGGCGCGCATATTCCACGTGTGGTCTCACTTGGGTAAAGTGTTTCGAGGTCATATTGGATCAGGGCGATTTACTGAAGGTTAGAAAGTTGTTGCAAATCATAGGGGTATATGAATCTTTGTTCTGAACGTCAGGCCCGGAGGTTATTATCTTGATTTCAGTTCGATCAGTTTTACGGTAAGCGATGCGCAGAGGCCGTCCATTTTTGATCTTTCCCGCCGACGGGTATGCTGATCTTTTCCTCAAGATCAGAAACTTGGAGGGGAGCTACAAATGGAGCAACATTTGTTAGTGGAGCCAGTGG